>CANLWQ010000054.1 GCA_947494405.1 Comamonadaceae bacterium
ACCCATGCTCATCGTGCGGTTGGCCGAGGCCAGCAGATAGGAGAGGTAGTTATTCAGGTCCGGCCTAGGCATATATCCTGCTTACATTTTGTTGAATTTCTGATAGTCTAATCAACTTCCTTTCCAAGGACAACAATTTTGTTGCCCCTTGGGGCATTCTTGTTAGCTTGCAAGTGAAAAGATTGGCGTAGGCACCATGGGCAGTTATTGGAGTGGTCAATTAAGGGGAAAAGATGCACGAATTTCATGCATGCATCACCCCAAAAAAGTGCGTGCATGGCAAGCGCGGCGTTCGCTTGCATTGCCAGTGGATTCGCAGCACATCACACTTGGTTTGTGTGTAGCCCAAGACGGCGCGGCTGGCATTTGGTCGCCTTCAGCTTTGGCCAGTGCCGAGCTGGCAGTGGCAGAACTCAATCAACGCAACGGCATTGCAGGCCGGCAGGTTCGCTTGGTCTGCTTCAACGCCTGTGACGAGTCGCCCAATTTTGAAGAAGAATTGCTGCGCGCCATAGACAGCCATGGCATAGAAGCTTTGGTGGGCATGCACACCAGCGCTGTGCGCGAGCGCATTGTGCAAGCTGTAGGCGGCATGCTTCCCTATGTATACACCCCTTTGTACGAAGGTGGTGAGGTCACCCCAGGGGTGTTCACCTTGGGCGAGACACCGGCGCAGCAGTTGCGGCCTGCCATTGATTGGCTTAGTCGCCATGAAAAAGCCAAGCGTTGGTTGTTCGTGGGTAACGACTATGTCTGGCCGCGTGTGTCCAACCGCTTGGCCCAAACTTATGTAGAGCAAAGCGGCGGTGTGGTGCTTGACTCTGTGTATTTGCCTTTTGGTACCCAAGATTTTTCTGCGGTTCTGGATCGTTTGCAAAGCCTGCAAGCCGACGCGGTGCTGGTGTCTTTGGTGGGGCAAGACGCCATCGCCTTCAACCGTCAATTTGGCCATGCGGGCTTGAGTCGCCGTGCAGTGCGTTTGTCTTGCGCGATTGAAGAAAACATACTCATGGGCATAGGCTCTGACAAAACCGAAGGCCTTTATGTGGCCGCCAGCTACTTTGCCAACTTGCAAACAGACGCCAATTTGTCTTTGCAAGAGCGCTTCAGTGCCTGCCATGGTTTGCGCGCGCCGATGCTCAACGCCTTGGGTCAATCAGCCTATGAAGGCATGCATTTCATCGCTGCCATGTTCGACCAAAACCTTCATCTGCCCGAGCATTGGTCGCATATTGCCAAGCGCAACTTGCCCTACCAAAGCGCCAGAGGCGCCAGTTACATGGGTAACCATTTTAAAAATGCGCCTATTTATATGGCGCGTGCCCATGGCCACCAATTTCAAGTCGTCACAAGGTTTTAATGCATTTTTTATTTTCCAAGGCAAACAAATTCATTGACGTTTTGCTTTTTTGGTGAAACACTCGCAAAAAATTCAACCACCTCTAGGAGATACGCATGGCTGTCAAACGTCCCACCCTCGATCAGTTGCAAGAAGTCGCTTACAGCTTGGGGATTCACCTGTCTGAAGAGCAGGCTGAAACCTACAACACCTTGCTGCAAGGCAACTTCGACGCTTACGATATTGTTGACGCCTTGCCCGACTACGTACCCGAAGTGAAGTACCCGCGCACGCCCGGCTATTTCCCTGCGCCTGCAGACAACAAATACGGCGCTTGGTATGTCAAGACCCACATCAAGGGCGCGGCCACTGGCAAATTGGCGGGCAAAACCGTGGTCTTGAAAGACAACGTGTGTGTGGCGGGTGTGCCCATGATGAATGGCGCATCCACCCTAGAGGGCTATATGCCCAATATCGACGCTACCGTCGTTACCCGTTTGTTAGACGCTGGTGCCACCGTGGTGGGTAAATCGGTGTGTGAATATTTCTGCTTCTCCGGTGGTTCGCACACCAGCTCCACTGGCCCAGTGCACAACCCCCACAAACATGGCTACTCGGCAGGTGGCTCTTCTTCTGGCAGCGCGGCTTTGCTGGCTGCGGAGGAAGTCGACCTGGCTATTGGTGGCGACCAAGGCGGCTCTATCCGCATGCCAGCTTCCTATTGCGGCGTGTACGGCATGAAAGCCACCCATGGTTTGGTGCCTTACACCGGCGTCATGCCCATCGAACTCACCATAGACCACACCGGCCCCATGACACGCAATGTCACCGACAACGCGGTCATGCTGGAAGTCATTGCCGGCCCTGACGGTTTAGACCCCCGTCAATACGCCGAGCAGCACAGCAAAAACTATGCGGAGATCATGAAGCAGGGCATCAAGGGTTTGCGTATTGGCGTGGTGAAAGAAGGCTTTGGCTGGCCCAATTCCATGGCCGCCTCAGATGCCAAGGTGAAAGCCGCGGCGGCGGCTTTAGCCAAGGCTGGCGCTGTCGTGGAAGAGGTATCTATTCCTATGCATTTGGTGGGCCCTGCCATTTGGTTGCCCATCGCCGCCGAAGGCGCGACCCAACAAATGATGAAAGACAACGGCCACGGTTTCAACTGGAAAGGCTTGTACGTCACCAGCATGGTCGACTTTCACGCAGGTTGGAAAGCCCGCGCCGATGAGTTGTCTGAAACCTTGAAGCTCACCATGGTGTTGGGCGAGTACTTCATTCAACACTACCGCGGTCACTACTACGCCAAGGCGCAAAACCTGTCACGTCAATTGCGTAAAGCCTATGACGATGCTTTTGAAAAATACGATTTGCTGCTCATGCCCACGCTGGCACTGACTGCCACGCCCCTGCCTAAGCCGGGTGCGGATACGGAAGAAGTGATTCAGCGTGCGTTTGAGATGCTGGCCAACACTTGTCCGTTTGACGTCACTGGCCACCCAGCCATGTCGGTGCCATGCGGCTTGGTGGATGGTTTGCCCGTTGGCATGCAGCTGATTGGCAAACATTGGGACGAGGGCACCATTTACCGTGGCGCCTACGCTTTCGAGCAATTGGGCGACTGGAAAAAAATGTAAGAACAGTCAAGAGGTTCTTTGCAAAAAGAGCCTCAACTGGTAGGCGTTAGTTTTTTCAACACAAAGAGGAACACATCATGGACCGCAGAAAGTTTATTCAGACCACCGCTGGTGGCATTGCAGCTGGCACCGCTGGCATGTACGGCAGTTCAGCATTAGCCGCTGACGACATCAAAGTGGGCAGCATCCACGACTTGTCGGGTGGCTTGGACATTTATGGCAAGCCCATGGTCGACGCATTGACCTTGGCCATTGAAGAGCAAAACGCGGCTGGCGGTTTGTTGGGTAAAAAAGTAACTTTGATCAACTATGACTCACAGTCAAATATGCAAAAGTACACCGAGTACGCACAAATGGCTGCTTTGAAAGACAAGGTTGCTGTGGTGCATGGTGGTATCACCTCCGCTTCACGCGAAGTGATTCGCCCGGTGCTCACCAAAAACAAAACTTTGTATTTCTATAACACCCAGTACGAAGGCGGCGTTTGCGATCGCAACACTTTCTGTACTGGCGTGACACCTGCGCAAACCGTGCAAAAACTGATTCCTTACGCCATGAAAAAATGGGGTAAGAAGGTCTACATCGTTGCAGCTGATTACAACTACGGCCAAATCACTTCAGAGTGGGTCAAAAAATATGTTGCCGAAGGCGGCGGCAGCGTTCAAGCCGTCGAATTCTTCCCCTTGGATGTCACCAACTTTGGCCCCACCATCGCCAAAATCGAAGCCGCCAAACCCGACTTCGTGATGTCTGCTTTGGTAGGCGGCGCACACATGTCCTTCTATCGCCAATGGGGCGCAGCAGGCATGTTGAAGAAGATTCCTATGGCTTCTTCCACTTTCTCCGTGGGTAACGAGCAAATCGTGTTGGCCCCTGAAGAGTGCAATGGCATGGTCTTGTCTTACAACTACTTCCAGAAAATCGCCACACCCGAGAACAAAGCTTTCTTGGCGGCCTTTCAAAAGCGTTTTGGTGCCGATTACCCCAACGTGACCGAGTTGGCCATGGGCACTTACCAAGGCTTCAAGCTGTGGGCCGAAGCTGTCAAGAAAGCCGGCAGCATTGACCGCATGAAAGTCATCGAAGCCATGGAAAGCGGCATCAGCATTGCAGCACCTAGCGGCAAGGTCACCGTCGATGGCGCATCACACCACTGTATTTTGGATGTGAGCTTGGCTGAAGTGAAAAACAAAAAGCTCGACATTCTTCAAACGTTTTCTCAGCAAGCGCCATCAGACACCAGTTCTGTGTGCAACCTCAAGAAGAACCCTGCTGAAAACAAGCAGTTCGTCATCAAGGTTTAAGCACAGTTGATTGTTTGAGAGATTGAAAGAGAGAAGGCGTACATGGATCTGGCACTCATTGTTTCCGTACAGGTCCTGTACGCCATCGCCACCCTGGTGATCATTTCATCAGGGTTGGCGGTTATTTTTGGCATGATGCGCGTCATCAATCTCGCGCATGGCGAGTTTTTGATGTTGGGCGCATACAGCGCTATTTTTGCGACCAAGGCAGGTGTCAATCTGTGGATTGCCATGCTGGTGGTCGCGCCTGTTTGTGTGGGGCTGTTTGGCATCGTGGTCGAACGGCTCATTATTCGGCACCTGTATGGCCGCATGGTCGACACCATGCTCGCTACTTGGGGCTTGTCGCTGTTGTGCGTGGGCTTGGTCACCTCTCTTTTTGGTAACACCACCTCGGGTGTTTCCACGCCAGAAGGCAGTTTCACTATCGGTGCTTATTCGGTGAGTTTTTACACCATGGCTTTGATTGTCATTGCCGTGGTGCTGTTGCTGGCCATTCGTTGGGTTTTGCGCAGCACCGATTGGGGCTTGATCGCCCGCGGCACCATGCAAAACCCTGGCATGGCTGATGTGCTGGGCATCAGCCCTACGCGGGTGTATTCCATTACGTTTGCCGTGGGTGCAGCTTTGTCGGGTTTGGCCGGCGGTTTGTTGGCACCTGTGTCGGGCGTGGTGCCCACCATGGGCGCGTCCTTCATTGCCAAGGCCTTCATCACTGTCATAGGCGGGGGCAGCGCCATCTTGGCAGGCACAGCGTCTGCTTCTGCCTTGTTTGGGCTCATCAACCAATTGGCCACCTTCATCACCACACCGGTGTTTGGTGAAGTCGCCCTCTTTATTGCCGCCGTGGTGATGCTGCGCATGCTGCCACAAGGTATCACTGGACGCTTTTTCAAAGGATCGTTGTGACCGCTTTTCGAGAATCTCCCTGGAGTGCTGTGCTGGTCATGTTGCTAGGGGTGATGGCCACCTTGGCCATTCCTCAATGGGTGGACGACTTTGCCTTGATTCAAATCACCATTTACGTGGTGATGGCCATCTTGGCCATCAGCCAAGCATTTATTTGGGGCTTCTCTGGCATCTTGTGCTTCGGGCAAGCCTCGTTCTTTGGCTTGGGTGCCTACACCTATGCCTTGGCCGTGGTCAATATGGGCGAGAGCACCATGCCCGTGCTTTTGGCCATTGCCTTGCCGGGCTTGTTTGCTTTGTTGCTGGGTTACTTTATGTTTTACGGTCGCCTCTCCGACGTGTACATGGGTGTCATTACCCTCACGGTGAGTTTGATCTTTTTCAATTCAGTCAATTCCACCGCAGGCCCCGAGTGGCGCATAGGCAATGCACCTTTGGGCGGGTTCAACGGTATACCGTCCATACCGTCCATCAATTTTCCTGGCAACCCTGAAGACCCCTTGGACGCGATTGCCTTCTTTTATCTCTGTGCTTTCAGTTTGATCGCCATTTATGGCGGCTTGCGTTGGCTCATCTCTTCACGCATTGGGCATGTGATTGTGGCCATCAAAGAAAACGAACAGCGTGCTACTTTGCTGGGCTTTGATGCGCGGGCATTCAAGTTGTTTGCATTCACTGTGGGCGGTTGTATTGCGGGGCTGTCAGGCTGCTTTTTTGCCAATTGGGGCTCCTTCACCAGCCCCACCGTGTTCAGCTTGGCTCAGTCTGCACAAATCATTGTGTGGGTGATTGTGGGGGGCTTAGGTACCTTGGTCGGCCCCATCATTGGTTGCATGTGCATACAGTGGTTAACCACCCAAATCGGCACACAGCAGACCTTCAATGCCAACTTGGTCTTGGGTGTGATCTTGGTGGTGTTTGTGTTGTTGGTTCCCAAAGGCATCATCCCCAGTTTGGGCGATATGTTGCAAAAACTCTTTGGTAAAAAAGTCGCCAAGGGAGAAGATGCATGAGCACGGTGCCATTGATTGAAACCCGTAACTTGAACATGCGCTTTGGTGGCGTGCATGCCACCCGCGACGTCAATTTCAAACTCAGCGACGGTGAATTGCGTTGCATCATCGGCCCCAATGGCGCGGGCAAAAGCACGTTCTTCAAACAACTCACAGGCCAGTTGCGCCCCACCTCGGGTCAGGTGCTGTTTCGCGGCCAAGACATCACCGGCTGTCAGCCGCATGTGCCCGCGCGTTTGGGCATTGGCATCAAAACCCAAGTACCCAGTTTGTTCAATGGCCTGTCGGTGTGGGAAAACGTGTGGTTATCCGCTTGCCGTGTGTATCCCAAGGCCAAAGCCTTGGAAGTCACCCGCGACACCTTAGAGCGCGTGGGTTTGACCCATCTGCAAAAGTCCACCGCCGGCATGCTGGCGCACGGGCAACGCCAATGGGTTGAGTTGGCTGTGGTCATCGCCGCAGACCCTGCGCTTATTTTGTTGGATGAACCTGCTGCCGGCATGAGTGACCAAGAGGTGCGTCGCACTGCCGACTTGATTTTGGAAATCAATAAAAGCCACGCCTTGATTGTGGTGGAGCACGACATGAGCTTTATTCGCATGATCGCCAAGATGGTCACTGTGTTTCACCAAGGCGCCATACTCACCGAAGACTTGCCCGACGCTGTGATGAACAACCCCACGGTGCGCCAAGTCTATTTGGGCAAAAAAGCCGCTTAAACAGAAAGAACCTGCATGCTCGACATTCAACAGCTCCACGCAGGCTACGGCAGCATTCCGGTGTTGCGTGGTATCGATTTGCACATCAATTCAGGCGAAGCCGTGGGCATTTTGGGCCACAACGGCATGGGCAAAACCACGCTCTTGCGCAGCATCATCGGTGCTTTGTTGCCCACCCAAGGCAGCGTTCAATTCAGCGGCCAAAACGTCAGTCGCTTGGCCCCCAACCAACGCGCCAAATTGGGCATGGCTTATGTGCCCCAAGGGCGTGAAATATTTCCCAATTTATCCGTCACCGATAACTTGCGCATGGGCTGGGTCAAACGCGGGCGTGCTTCTGCCCAAGACCTAGACAGCTTGCTGACCGACTTTCCGCGCCTCAAGCCATTGATGGATCGCATGGGCGGCTCTTTGTCGGGTGGCGAGCAACAACTCTTGGCCTTGGCGCGTGCTTTGGCGGGCGACCCTCAGTTGCTGCTGCTCGATGAACCCACCGAAGGCATTCAGCCTTCCATCATCGAAGAAATTGCAGAAACCTTGTCTGTTTTGCGCAAGCAGCGCTCGCTCACCATCATCTTGGTCGAGCAAAACTTGGACTTCATTGCTTCGGTGTCAGAGCGCGTGATGGTGATCAAGCGCGGACAAATCACCGGTGAAATTCCCCGCGAACACCTCACCGACTTAGACACCGTCAGCGAATACACAGGTGTCAGCACCACACACTGATTCGGCCAACTTTTTTCAACACAACCCAAGGAAACACCATGGACATGCAACTCAAAGGTTTGCGCGCACTTGTCACAGGCGGCACCAAAGGCATAGGGCGAGCGATTGCTGAAACCTTGGCCAAAGAAGGCGCCAGCGTGGCTTTTTGTGCGCGCAATGCGGGCGAAGTCGCCGAGGCGGCCAAAGCCATGTCTGCAACGGGCAGCAAAGTCATTGGCTCGGTGGCCGATGTGGGCAACGCGGACAGTTTGAAAGCTTGGGTTGCCAAATCAGCGGCGGACTTGGGGGGCATAGACATCGTGGTGGCCAATGTGAGTGCATTGGCCATTGCCGCAGACGAAGAGAGCTGGAAAAAAGGTTTTGAGGTTGACCTCATGGGCAGCGTGCGCTTGGTCGACAGCGCCATGCCATTTTTGGAAAAAAGCAAGCACCCCGCCATCGTCACCATTTCCAGCGTGTCGGGGCGCGAGATCGATTTCGCCTCTGGCCCCTATGGTGCTTTCAAAGCCGCTTTGGTGCACTACACCCAAGGCTTGGCTTACCACTTGGCGGGCAAAGGCATTCGCGCCAACAGCGTCTCGCCTGGCAACACATATTTCCCAGGCGGTGTGTGGAGTCAAATTGAAACCGGCAACCCCGATTTCTTTAAAGTGGCTTTGGGCATGAACCCCACAGGCCGCATGGGCACGCCGCAAGAAATGGCCAATGCAGTGGTGTTTTTGGCCAGCCCCGTGGCCAGTTTCATCACCGGCACCAACTTGGTGGTTGACGGCGCACTGACCAAGGGCGTTCAGTTATAAGTTTTTTGGTTTTTCTCTAAGCGGCTGTGCTCTAGGTTCTCAAACAAGGACAGCATCCACTCGATGCGCTGGGGCATGGCGCGGTTGGGGAAACCGGTCAAGGCCAAGCGTGATGAGGTGGTGTCTTGGCATTGCTCAACCAAATAGGCAATACCTGCCAACGGTTGAGGCGGGTTGCGTTGGGTAAAAATCCAGCCCGCTTGAAAACGTGCTTGTGCCAGTAACAGCGCTTTTCGCCAAGGACTGACCACAGCGCGGTGGTTCACAGAATCCAATTCGCAGCGGCGCAGCTCGTTGCCAATTTCGCCGTAGATCAAACCAGCGGCCAAGATGGCCGAACGGCAATCGCGAGGTAACTCGGCAATACCCACCATAGAGCGTTTGTAAAGACTATCGGCTTCATCAAGCACGCGGCTGATCACGTTTTGCACCGCTGGGTTGAGTGTGGGTTGGGCCAGCCATTCTTGTGGATTCAGTCCTTCTTCACGCATCCACGCTAAGGGCAGGTAGATACGTTGGTTGCGCGCATCTTCGCCTACATCGCGTGCGATGTTGGTCAGCTGCATAGCCACACCCAATTCGCAGGCACGCGCCAAGGTGGAGGCCTGCTGCGGACCCATGATCCAGCACATCATCGCGCCCACACTGCCTGCCACGCGGGCGGCATAGCCGTGCAAATCTTCCATGCTTTCATACTGCTTGCCGTGTCCGTCCCAAGCGAAACCGTCGAGCAAAGCGTCTAGCAAATGGCGCGGCAAGGCGTGGCGTTGCACCACGATGCTCAGGGCGCGGTCTTCCACGGTATTCATGGGTGTGCCGGCATACATCAGGTCTAGGCGGTGATGCAAAACCCGCAAGCTGTCTTCAATCACCCCGCCTTGGTCGACCATGTCGTCGGCCACGCGGCAAAACGCGTACAAAGCAATGGCGGCCGAGCGCACACGTGGGGGTAAAAACCGGCTGGCTGCAAAAAAAGTTTTGGAGCCGTCGCGCATCATTTCGACGCAGGCGTCTAGATCGTCTTCCGCTTGGTCAGTGAACGGCAAAGGCATGGGGCACAACCTCTTCTAATAATTTGGCAGACATCAACACACTGGGCACACCCGCGCCGGGCTGGCTGCTGGCACCGACCATGAATAAATTTTCCACATCCTCGCTGCGGTTGTGTGGGCGAAACCAAGCGCTTTGGGTGAGTACCGGCTCCAAGCCAAAACCCGCGCCTTGGTAAGACCACAGACGGTCTTGGAAATCTTGTGGTGTGGTGACTTTGGAGCTGACCACATGTTGGTTTAAATCGGGCAATACCGAGTCTTGCAACACCGTGGCAATGGCTTGGCGGTACTGCTCGGTGACGGCGGGCCAATCGGTGCCGCTGCTCA
>CANLWQ010000055.1 GCA_947494405.1 Comamonadaceae bacterium
GGCCTACTTGGTATTGCTGCGCGTAGAGATTGCCCGTTTCACCCACCTTGTGTGCTAGCACCCAAGGTGACTCGTCTCTGTTGCTCTGATCCTCACCTCACGGTGGAGAGGTGTTACCTCCTGCGCTGTCCTGTGCAGTCCGGACGTTCCTCCAGTGCGACATTTCTGTCCTTGCACCAGCGACGGCCTAGCGTGCTTCACAAAGATGATTATCTATCGGTCTATGATTCGGGCCAGAACAAGCAATGAGGCCCCGTTATTTCGCAGTACAACCCTGATTACAGACCCGACGTCGATGGCTTGCGCGCCATTGCGGTATTGGCGGTCGTTGTATTTCATGCCTTCCCCGAATACCTGAGCGGCGGGTTTATCGGTGTGGATGTGTTTTTTGTTATTTCTGGTTACCTCATCACGGGTCTGATCTTGCGCGATCTTCGCGAACAACGCTTCAGTCTCAAAGCGTTTTATGCAAAACGTGTGCGGCGTATTTTTCCGGCTCTGGCGCTGGTACTGGGTTTTGGCTTGCTTGCCGGCTGGGTGTGCCTGAACTTCATCGAATACAAACAACTTGCCAAGCACACCGGCAGCAGCGCCATCTTTTTGACCAACTTCATGTTGCTGCGCGAGTCTGGTTATTTCGACAATGCAGCCGACACCAAACCTATGCTTCACTTATGGTCGCTGGCCATTGAGGAACAGTTTTATGTGGTCTGGCCTTTGCTGCTGCTGTTGTTCAAGCGCATCCCGCGCTGGTCTTTGCCCCTGCTATTGGCTTTGCTCTTGTCTTCCTTTGGCTACAGCCTGTGGTTGGTATTCCAAGGCGATTTGGCAAGAGATTTTTATTCGCCCTTGAGTCGCAGTTGGGAGTTGCTACTGGGCGCTTGTCTTGCCATTGCCTTGATGAACAACCCTCGCTTGGCCAGAGCTTGGCGCTACCCCGCAGGTTGGGTGGGTTTGGCTCTGGTGCTTTTATCAGCCTATTTCTTTGACAAAGACATGGCTTTTCCTGGCTATTGGGCCGTGCTTCCTGCCTTGGGCGCAACACTCATTTTGCTGGCTGGCATGAACTGCAGTTTCAACAGTGTGTGGCTGGCCTCTAGGCCTATGGTGGCCATAGGCTTGATCAGCTACCCACTTTATTTATGGCATTGGCCTTTGCTTTCTTTTGCGCGTATTTTGTTGTCGCAAACGCCCTCCACCGAAGTGCGCATAGGTTTGCTGGCTTTGAGCTTTTTGCTGGCCTACCTCACCTACCGCTTTGTGGAAAAGCCGATTCGCTTTGGCAACCGTTACCCACGTGCGGTGCGGTGGTTGTGCCTGTATATGCTGGCGGTCTTATTGATGTCGCATGCCATCAATGTATGGGACGGCCTGAAGTTTCGCCATCATGGTGTGCTCAATGCCGACCCCTCCACCTTGGTGGTGGGCGTAGAGCGCGGGACCCTGCAAGCCAATTGCACCCTCCCCGCTGAGAAACAGCATTTGGTGATGTGGTGTTTTCAAGATGGCAAAGTGCAACCGCCCACCCATGTGCTGTTAGGTGACAGCAAAGGTGAAGCGCTTGTTTACAGCTTGATGCGGTCCTCACCCCCCGAGCACAGCTGGGCCATGATGGGCCCCATCAACCTGCTGTCAGGTGACAGCAACCCAAGCAACCGTGCAGCTTTGGACGCACTGGACGCTAATGCGAATTTGAAAGTGATTGTGTTGGCCAATGCTTTGCGCGGCATGTTTCGCCTAGACCCACAATCTGGCTTGATAGCTCAACACACCAACTCCTTGGAAATTGACCAACATGTGGCGGCCTATTCACAGGCCATTGAACATTGGCGAGCCTCGGGTAAAAAGGTGGTGTTCGTGGTGGACAACCCCACATTGCCCGACCCCAACAGTTGCATCAGTGGCGGCCTCACCCGCTTTGACATGCTCAACACTGTTTTGCAGCGTCAGCAAAACCCGTTTTGCCAACTGCGCTTCTCCGACCATCTTAAAGGAACAGCGGCTTATCAAGAGTTCATTACCAAGTTGAAACACAACAACCCAGATTTGCTGGTTTACGACCCCTTGCCATTGCTGTGCGACATACCCGCAGACATTTGCACCATTGCCAAAGAGGGCAAATTTTTATACAGCTATGGCGACCATATTTCAGACCATGCGGGCATGCTGATGGCCAAAGACATGTTGCCACTCATAGACGCCATGCCCAAATGATTCGATTGTCCGAACTGAAACTGCCTTTGGATGCTGCGTTCGATGTTGCAGACGATGTCACGTCACCACCTCTGTATCCCGCAACACTTGCCCCCCTGATTGCCAGCACATTGGGGGTTCCACTCGCAGATATTGAAGACTGGAAAGTGTTTAAACGCAGCTTTGACGCAAGACAAAAACTGCTGGTGGTTTACATCGTGGATGTGCAACTGTTCAACAAAAACCAAGAGCTTGCGCTGCTGGAAAAATATGCACAACATCCGCACATCCAAGCCAGCCCTGATATGCAATGGCGTGCCCCTGTACACGCCCCTGCTGACTGGCCCCTACAAGGCACAGCCCGACCGGTGGTGGTGGGCTTTGGCCCTTGCGGTATGTTTGCAGCACTGGTTTTGGCACAAATGGGCTTGAAACCTATTGTGATTGAGCGCGGCCAAGCGGTACGCCAACGCACCCAAGACACCTGGGGTTTGTGGCGAAAGTCTGTCTTGAAGCCTGAAAGCAATGTGCAATTTGGTGAAGGGGGTGCGGGCACGTTTTCTGATGGCAAGCTCTACAGCCAAATCAAAGACCCCAGACATTTAGGTCGCAAGGTGATGAATGAATTTGTGCGTTTTGGCGCGCCCGAAGAAATTTTGTGGGCCGCGCATCCGCACATTGGCACCTTCAAATTGGTCAAGGTGGTTGAGGGTTTGCGAGCAGAAATCATTCGACTGGGCGGTGAGGTGAGGTTTGCCCAGCGCTTGGTCGATATGTCCTACGACGAGCAGCGCCAACTTCAAGCCCTGCACATACTCCAACAAGACACGGGCCAGCGTTATGAGCTGAGCGCACAAAATGTGGTGATTGCTTTGGGACACAGTGCCCGCGATACCTTCACCATGCTGCACAGGCATGGTGTTGCCATGCAGGCCAAAGCATTTTCTGTAGGTGTGCGCATCGAGCATCCCCAAGGCGTGATAGACCGCGCTCGCTGGGGCAAACATGCAGGCCACCCTATGCTGGGGGCTGCCGACTACAAACTGGTGCATCACGCAAACAATGGACGAACGGTCTACAGCTTTTGCATGTGCCCGGGCGGCACCGTGGTGGCTGCCACCAGTGAAGCGGGGCGGGTGGTCACCAACGGCATGAGCCAGTATTCACGCAATGAACGCAATGCCAATGCAGGGATAGTGGTGGGCATAGACCCCAACGATTACCCAAGTGACGCGGCATCTTTTGAAGCGGCTTTGGGTCAGGAGTTAGGTAACGCCGTTCGTTTAGACACGCTGGACACCAGCGATGGTTTTCATCCCTTGGCCGGCATGGTCTTGCAACGCCAACTCGAATCAGCCGCGTTTGTTGCCGGTGGCAGCAACTACCATGCACCTGCACAACTGGTGGCTGACCTGCTGGCAGACAAAGCATCGACGGCTTTGGGCAAAGTACAACCTTCTTACCAACCCGGGGTTCAGATGACCGATCTGCGTCATGTTTTGCCCGGCTTTGCCGTGGACGCCATGCGCCAAGCTTTGCCGGTGTTTGGGCAAAAAATCAAAGGCTTTGATATGCCCGATGCGGTGTTGACCGGCGTGGAGACCCGTACCTCCTCGCCTTTACGCATTGAGCGCGATCTTGATTTGCAAAGCCCGACTGTGCGCGGTCTCTACCCTGGAGGCGAAGGGGCTGGTTATGCCGGCGGCATTTTGTCAGCAGCGGTGGATGGCATCAAATTAGGTGAGGCCTTGGCAATGAAACTGTTGCAAAATCAAAGCACGCTTTAAGGAGCCGTTAATGAAAGCCCACAACATCCTCGAGACCATTGGTCAAACGCCGCATATACGTATCAACCGCTTGTTCGGTCCCCAAGCGCAGGTGTGGATCAAGTCGGAGCGCAGCAACCCCGGCGGCTCAATCAAAGACCGCATTGCATTGAGCATGGTGGAAGCTGCTGAGAACAGTGGTGTTTTAAAACCAGGCGGCACCATCATTGAACCGACTTCAGGCAACACAGGCGTGGGCTTGGCCATGGTGGCAGCGGTCAAGGGCTACAAATTGGTGTTGGTCATGCCCGACAGCATGTCCATAGAACGACGCCGTCTGATGCTGGCCTATGGCGCAAGCTTCGATTTAACCCCACGCGAAAAGGGTATGAAGGGCGCTATCGCCCGCGCCCAAGCGTTGGTCGACGCCACGCCCGGTGCTTGGATGCCTCAGCAGTTTGAAAACCCGGCCAATATCGAGGTTCATGTCCGCACCACAGCGCAAGAAATTTTGGCCGACTTTCCCGAGGGCTTGGATGCCATCATTACTGGCGTGGGAACCGGTGGCCACATCACAGCCTGTGCCCAGGTATTGAAAGCGAAGTGGCCCCAGTTGCAAGTGTTTGCAGTGGAGCCCAAGGCCTCGCCTGTCATCTCCGGCGGCGCGCCCGCGCCCCATCCTATTCAAGGCATTGGGGCGGGTTTTATCCCGAAAAACTTGCACACCGATTTGCTCACAGGCGTGATTCAAGTCGATGCTGAAGACGCCCGCGAATACGGCCGCCGTGCAGCCCGTGAAGAAGGCATGTTGGTGGGTATTTCTTCAGGTGCCACCTTGGCAGCGATTGCGCAAAAGCTGGCAGACCTCCCCGCCAACGCCAAAGTGCTTGGGTTTAACTACGACACAGGCGAGCGCTATTTGTCGGTTGAAGGATACCTACCCGCGTGAATGATCTTCGCGTTCTGGCGCTGATTGCGCCCATGACGCAACTCAACACACCCTACCCGTCCAGTGCTTACTTGACGGGTTTTTTGCGTTCTCGGGGAGTGGACACAAGGCAAGACGATTTGGCTTTGCGCTTGGTGCTGCGCATTTTCTGTACAGAGGGTTTGCAGCGGATTCAAGAAATTGCTCTAAAGCAAGATGTGCTTGAACGCAGCGCAAGTGTGAATTATTTTCTCGACCATGCACAGCGTTACATCAACTGCATAGAGCCCGTGATTGCATTTTTGCAAGGCCGCGACGCCACATTGGCGCACCGCATCGCAGCCCGCGGCTTGGTGCCTGAAGGGCCTCGCTTTGCGGCTTTAGACAATACCGAAGACGACACCCTCACTTGGGCGTTTGGTGCCTTGGGTGTGCAAGACCGCGCACGCCACTTGGCCACGCTTTTCTTGAACGACTTGGCAGACGTGTTGCGCTACGCAGTAGACGCCCGTTTTGAGTTTGTGCGCTACGGTGAATCGCTGGCTTCCAGTCAGCCCAGTTTCGATCCGCTGGCACACGCGCTGGCGGCTGCACCCACTTATATTGATGAAGTTTTAGAACTGCTCACGCTTGAAACCATAGAAACACATCAGCCCCAACTGGTGCTGCTGTCTGTGCCCTTTCCTGGCACGGTATACGCCGCCCTGCGGATTGCGCAAACCATCAAGCGCCATCATCCAACGATCGCGATTGCTTTGGGTGGCGGTTATGTGAATACCGAACTTCGCTCCCTGAGCGAACCGCGCTTGTTTGATTTTGTCGATTACGTTACCTTGGATGCAGGCGAGCGTCCTTTGTTGGCCTTGATTGAACACATTCAAAGCAAACGTTCTGCACAACGTTTGGTGCGCACGTTTGTGCGCGACGGCACAGACGTGAATTACCACAACTGGGCAGAACCCGATATTGCTTTTGATGATGTGGGCACCCCCACTTGGGATGGTTTGCCATTGCAAAGTTATTTGTCCTTGCTGGACATGCTCAACCCTATGCATCGTTTATGGAGCGATGGCAGATGGAACAAGCTCACTGTGGCCCATGGTTGCTACTGGAAGAAATGCAGTTTTTGCGATGTATCTCTGGATTACATCTCACGCTATGACGCAGCCACCGCGCATACATTGGTAGACCGTATCGAGCGCATCGTGGGCGAAACTGGTCAAACCGGTTTTCATTTGGTAGATGAGGCTGCTCCGCCCAAAGCATTGAAAGCCATGGCGCAAGAGCTTTTGCGCAGACGCATGAATATCTCTTGGTGGGGCAATATACGTTTCGAGAAAACCTTCACCCCAGAGCTTGCCGAACTGCTTGCAGACAGCGGTTGTATTGCCATGTCAGGCGGCTTGGAAGTGGCCAGTGACCGCTTATTGGCGTTGATGCAAAAGGGCGTGACCGTAGACCAAGTGGCGCGTGTCACCCACGGCTTTTCCCAATCGGGCATTTTGGTCCATGCCTATTTGATGTATGGCTTTCCCAGCCAAACCGTGCAAGACACGGTGGATGCTTTGGAATATGTGCGCCAGTTGTTTTTGCACGGTTGCATACAAAGCGGGTTTTTTCATCGCTTCACTTGCACGGTTCATTCGCCTGTAGGCATGCGTCCGCAAGACTATGGCGTCAGCTTGATTCCCTTGCCCGAAGGCCGTTTTGCCCGAAACGATATTGGTTTCACAGACCCCACAGGCACAGACCACGGCTTGCTGGGCCAGGGCTTAAAGAAAGCCATTTACAACTATATGCACGGTCTAGGTTTAGAAGAGGATGTGCGGGTGTGGTTTGATTTACCCAAAGGCCAAGTGCCTAAACCGCGGGTGAAAAAAAACGCGATTGCCCAAGCTTTGGGCGAATCGCGTTGATCTCAATCGTTTTCAGTTAGCTTGCAAAGCGGCAATACGTTCTTCCAGGGGAGGATGTGAAGAAAACATCTTGCCCAAACCACCGCTGATGCCCATGGCTTGCAAACTGGGTGGCAAGCCCTCGGACTGCATGTGCTGCAAACGCGCCAAGGCATTGATCATGGGTTGCTTGCGACCCATCAACACAGCTGCCCCTGCGTCTGCGCGGAACTCACGCTGGCGACTGAACCAAGCCACCACCACGCTGGCAGCAATGCCCAGCACGATGTCCAAAACAATGCTGGTGACGTAGTAGCCAATACCAGGACCCGTGTTTTCTTCATCGTTTTTACGCAATGCGCTGTCCACCGCGTAGCCAACCACGCGGCTGAGGAAGACCACAAAGGTATTAAGCACGCCTTGCACCAAGGTGAGGGTAACCATGTCGCCGTTTTGGATGTGCGCCACCTCATGCGCCAGCACAGCTTCTACCTCCTCACGGGTCATGCCTTGCAGCAAACCAGTGGAGACGGCCACCAGTGCAGAGTTGCGAAAGGCGCCGGTTGCAAATGCATTGGGCTCGCCTTCATAGATAGCTACCTCGGGCATTTGAAGGTCGGCGCGTTGTGACAAGGTTTTCACAGTGTCTAACAACCAAGCTTCATCAGCGTTTTGCGGTTCAGCTATGACTTGTGCGCCCGTGGTCCACTTGGCCATGGGCTTGCTGATGAGCAGAGAAATGAAAGCACCTCCAAAGCCCATCACCATGGCAAAGCCCAGCAAAGCGCCGAGGTTGAGCCCGTTGGAAGTCAAAAATTGGTTCACGCCCAGCAAGCTGGCCACAATACCCAAAACCAGCATGACGGCCAAATTGGTGACGATAAGAAGAATGACGCGTTTCATGTATTCCTTTGAACTGGCCAAGAAGTTGACCTGAGATTGACAATGTAAGGCTCATTTTATTTTTTTCAATAGCCTACTTTTTTTGTGGTCGAAACACTTGTGTGTCGTCATAAAACCCCACATCTTCATTGGGCGCCCACCAGCCAGGAATACCCAAAACTGGTAAGGGTAAAAAGGGTTTGTGTTGCATTTCATTTAAGTGAAGTTGGTGTGACAACCAATCGTCAACCGCGACATCTGCGCCATCTTGTACTTCTGCGGGCACTGGCAAACACAGCACATGCGCGGTGATGCCTTTGTAGGGATTGAGCAGTTTTTCCAGCAAGGCGTGGCCAAACAAACTCAGCTGAGCGTCCTTCCACACATCGCGGTGCGTCACAAACAAGGCTTTCCAGTCTTGTGTCTGTAAAGCGTCCCACAACACTTGAGGCGCGCACAGCAAGGCTGCATTTTCATCGAACAAGGTGAGTGCGTCTCGCAACGCCCCTCGCTGCGCTTGCACCCCTTGCTGCTGAATGGCCAGTGCTTGCAAACGGTTGAGTTGCTGTTTGGTTTGCGGAAAGCGAATCCAACACAAGCCGTTGAAAAAATCGTGGACATTGTTGCGAGTAGGAACTGTGTGGGTGCGGTAGATAAAGGCCTCATATGCCTCGCCGTCTGGCAAAGCGTTTTGCGGCACCGCGTGAAAGCCGGTTTGTTTGTCAGCCAAGCAAGCGTGCAGCGCATCGGGTTGCTGCTGCCACGCATTCAAAATGGTTTCGCCTGTTTTTTGCCATGGTGTGAACCAAGTTGATGCCCATATTTCATCCGAGAGCATGGCTATGCAGTTGCTAACGTCAACACAGTGATTTCAGGAATTAGCGGAATATCTCTGTCATTGGTCAAAAATATCTCTACGTGATTTTCTATTGCGGTGGCTATGTGCAAGGCATCTGGCAGTTTTATTTTGTGGTTCGCTCGCAGATTTGCAGCAGTTATAAAAGCAGACCTAGTGTGCGGTAAAAGTTCAATTTTTGTGTCCTCTGTGAATAAATCTTTCACAGCTTTGACTGCTCTTGCGTTGTTATCTTTTAGAGGTTTTACCAAGAGTTCGGCCAACACCATATCGCCTGAATAGCCATCTAACTCTTTGTCAACTGCACTTTGAATGATTGATAAACAAATCTCACCAAATTCCTGATGGTCTTGAAGTAAGTAAATGAAGATATTGGTATCGAAATACACCTTCTTCCCTCGCAACTTTATACCCCATTGCTCGGCTTGCTCTTCTTGCGTCACCATTCATTCCTAAGATCTTCTAAATATTGACTGGGGCTGTTTTGATCGCCTGATGTATAGACTCCTTTGGCCAATCCAAGAAATGACCGCATAGAGATTTTTTTGTTTGTTGGCATGTTCATTGGGGTAAGTTGTATGACCCCATTCACAACGGCCACTTGCAATGCGTCATTTGTCTTTATTTGCACAAGGTCAACAATTTCAGCAGGTAATGTCAGTTGTCTGCGCTCCCGCATGCGAACTGTTTCCATACGACCCCTCTTTCAGTTTTCAGAAATTTTATCTGATTTCTGACAATAAGGGCGTTAATCGCCACGCCAGCACTTCCCCTGCCCGCAAAGGCTTCAAGCTGGTTTGGCCAAAAGGCAGACTCTCGGGCAGCGTCCAGGCTTGGCGCTCTAGGCTCACCTTAGCAGTATTACGCGGTAGGCGGTAAAAATCGGGGCCATGAAAGCTGGCAAAGCCCTCCAACTTGTCTAACGCGCCCGCACTGTCAAAAGCCTCGGCGTAAAGCTCTAAAGCCGACATTGCGGTGTAACAACCCGCGCAACCGCTGGCATGTTCTTTCAAATGCGTGGCATGCGGTGCGCTGTCAGTGCCCAAGAAAAACCTGTCGCTGCCTGAGGTAACCGCATCCATCAAGGCTTGTCTGTGCACCTCGCGCTTCAACACTGGCAAGCAGTAGTAATGCGGCCGCACGCCGCCCATAAAGAGCGCGTTGCGGTTGTAAAGCAAATGGTGGGCGGTGACGGTGGCTGCGGTAAAGCGCCCAGCTTGCGCCACATACTGCGCGGCCTCGCGGGTGGTGATGTGCTCGAAAACGATTTTCAGCTCGGGGAAA
>CANLWQ010000056.1 GCA_947494405.1 Comamonadaceae bacterium
ACGCTGATCGCGCCTGGAATGCTCATGGTTTGGTATTCATCAAAGCGACGCGCATCAAGCACCACCACATCAGACTTTCTGTCCAGCAAAGCTTTGACTTCATGGGCAGAAAAAGAAGGCGTTTTGCGTTGCGCCTCGACCAACTCGCCAAATGATTTGCTGGGCACATTGACGTCTCTGAATAACTCGCCACCGGCTGCAGCCCAACCCGCAAGCCCGTTTTGCAAAAGACTCAACTGGGTGTAGCCCAATCGCTCAAGCACCGCCATGGCTTGCAAGCACAAGCCTTCGCCGTTGTCATAAACCACTATGGGTGTATCGCGGCGCGGCAGTCGACGCCATGCATCTAACTCCATGCGACCCAGCGGCAGGTTGATGGCAAACAAAGGATGGCTTTGGGCGTAGGTGTCTTCTTCGCGTACATCGACCAGGGCGATCTCCTGCTTGTTCAGCAAGGCTTCCCTGACCTGGGCATAGCTGCTCACAGGGTAGGCGTGTTGCGGCTCAGTACTTTCTTGAATATCAGGTGGGCTGGCTTGTGTGGGAGACACTGCGGGAGGCACAGGGAGAGCTTGTGCAGGTTCCGCGGCAGGCAGCGTGGATGGTAGAGGCTGAGGTGCTTGGGGCGCAGGGTGGATGTCGAGGGACGGCGTTTTGTGTTCCGCGCTGGCAGGCACATTGGAATAACCAGACACAAACGTACTGCGTGTGCCGTCTTCGCGGTAGCTGTGGCGTTCTATCAAACCTATATTGCCGCCGTACACATGAATACTGACCGAGACTTTATCGGTGCAAGCGTTCCATACCTTGTGGACGTCGCCTATGCGGGGCGAGACGGCCTCGATGTCGCCTGGCTGCATATCGATTTGAAAACCTGCAGGTGCCCAACGACCATCGGACATGCGGCTATAGGGTTGACAAGATTCTGAGCCACGCAATATGCCGACCATGCCCCACACCGTGTGGTCATGGATGGGCGTGGCTTGACCGGGTCCCCACACAAAGCTCACCACCGAGAAACGGTTGTGTGGATCGGCGTAAAGCAAATACTGTTGGTAATACTGCGGATGGGCTTGCGCAAACTCGGGAAGCAGCCAGTCATCATAGGAAATAAGCTCGCTTAAATAGGTGCGAGCTTGGGACAGAAGTGCGGGTTCAGCAGGCGAAGCATCTACCAAACGCGTGAGTTGCGCTAAGAAATGGTGGAATCTAGCGATAGAGTTTGGCGTGACGGCTTGCATCTATAGAGGGTTGACTGAACTGGCCCGATTGTTTCACATGCTGACTGGAGATATGCTTGCGATCTTATGGCAACTTCTTCGTTTATTTTGGCTGGGGTCATGGGTTGGCCCATTGCCCATTCAAGGTCACCCCTTATCCACGGACACTGGATTGCCGAGCATGGTTTGCTGGGTGCTTATGTTCCTTTGGCCGTCAACCCCTTGCATTTACCGCAGGCCTTGACGGGCTTAAAAGCTTTGGGTTTTGCAGGCTGCAACCTCACCCTGCCTCACAAAATTGAGGCCTTGCCTTGGTTGGATGAAACCGACCCGGTGGCCCAACGCATAGGCGCAGTCAACACCGTGTCGGTGCGAGCCGATGGCCGCTTGTATGGCAGCAACACAGATGCGTTTGGTTTTATACAAAGTTTGCATGAAGCCAAAAGCAGTTGGCAAGCCGACGCGGGTGCAGCAGTGGTCTTGGGTGCAGGAGGTGCGGCGCGCGCCGTGGTCTGGGCCTTGATCGATGCAGGCGTGCCTGAAATTCGTTTGCTCAACCGCAGCAAGGACAAAGCCATTGACATGGCGCAGGAGTTTGGCGCAGCTGTCAAAGCCTTGGACTGGGCAGAGCGACATGCTGCACTTGAGGCTGCGTCGCTGTTGGTCAACACCACCACCCAAGGTATGCAAGGGCAAGCAGCTCTCGATCTGCACCTTGATGCGTTATCGCCTCAGGCTTTGGTGTGCGATATTGTTTACACCCCATTGCAAACCGATTTGCTCAAGCGAGCTGCGGCCCTTGGCAACCCCACGGTAAATGGTTTAGGTATGTTGTTGCATCAAGCCAGACCGGCGTTTGCATCTTGGTTTGGCGTCATGCCAGAGGTGACGCCTGCTTTGTGGGCCAAGGTCTTGGCTACTTTGTAGGCTTTGATTATTTGCGCACGGCCGGCGTTTCCACCGGCAGGCCTTGTCCGCGCCACATCAGGTAAAGGCTGATGTCGCGCATATCGGAATGCCCCCAAGGGGGAATTTCTGCTCTCACCCCGGTGTAGCAAAACCGCAGGCGCCGCTCTAGAGAGGCCATACGTTGCCAATCAAGGCGGTAGAGCGGATAGCCATTGGGTTGGCCTTGGCTCAAGGGGTCGGTATAGAGTTTTTGACCATAGTGCTGATCGTGGCAATTCGTGCAAGCCAAGTTCATTTGCCCTTGGCGGGTCATGAAAATGCGTTGGCCGTTTTCAAAATGGCTTTTCGCTGCCCCCTCGATTTGCGCTTGCAAAGGCATGCCCCGCGATGTGGCAGTCACCGCCAAACTCACCGCAAGCAACTCATCAGACTCATAAGGCCACTCTGAGGCTTTTTGGTTTTTGGTTCGACATTGGCGTATGCGGTCTTCCAAGTTGAATAATTTTTTGCTGACTTTATCTACTGCTGGGTAGCGTACAGAGATGCCCTTCATGCGGCTGATGTCACCGTGGCAGGATTGGCAACTTTTGTTGCTTTTGCCATCAGGTTTGCTCCACAGTTTGTTGCCTGTGTCTAAAGCGATATTGCCCGGGTTGGCAAACTCATCGGCTTGCAAGGACTGAACTTCTGCACCGGAAAAATCCAAGCCCGACTGCAATTTATCTAAGGGGATGACGCGTTGCTGGGCGCTCAAAGTAGAGGTCATACAGACACCAACCAAAAGCCAAGCCAGCAGACGATGCCAACTGAAAACAGGTTTGCTTGTGGCCTCTGGCATGCTGGTTTTCAATTGCCGCTGGGCTTGGAGGCGTTGGCCGCTTCAACCACCAAGTTGTGACGCAACTCACCAATATAGGCTTCGTCGTCAACCCAGCGAAACAGCATTCCCCCCGACTCTGTGGCGCGCAAATAAAACTCAAACAAGGGGTTGGCAGAAACGCCCGTGGTGGGCTCGACACGAAAGACTTCTTTGCCGTTCAAGGTGCACACCAGATGTCGGATGACGTTGCGTTGAATCAATACGCCATCGATATCGCGCAAAAAGCCGCTGTCCATGGGATGGTTGACCAGCAAGCGGATTTTGAACACATCGCCTTGGGTAATACGGGGAGGAATTTGCAAGCGTGCGGAACTCATCAGCCGTTGTCCACACAAGCCGCTTCGGTGACCACCACCTCTTGCGTGTCATAAATAAAGTTGCCGTCCGAGCGTCTGGCCAGTGCAATCACGCTTTGGTTGCCAGACAAACGAACCCGCGTGCTTAAGTCGGCACGCCCGCTCCACGGCCCCAAGACAAATTTCGCCATCAAGGGCACAGGGTTGCGTTGCGAGATCAGGTACACATGGGTGATGTGTTCGGCCTCAGTCATGGGGCTGTCGATCTTCAGGCTTAAAGGCACCATATGGCCGTTGTCAGCCAGCATGGGAAGCGACAAGCTCACGCCCTCTTTTTTCAGTTCTTGGTTTTGCACATAGGGTCGAATCATTTCTTCAAACGTTCGCAACCGCGCTTCAGACAGACCGGTGATGGTGAGTTTGTCGACCTGTGCTTTGGCTGCACCCGACAACAATGTGCCCATGCTGGCAGCCAGCACTGTTTTGAGTAACTGCGCAATAGATTGGCGGCGCGAAAATACAGATGGCATCATGAAGGGTTTTTAAGTAGGTAGGCAATGATGTCTTCCAAAGCTTGCTCGGTCAGAACGGTTTTGCCTTGAAACGATTTAGCTACATTATGCACACCTTTTGTACTGAAATAGGCTGGCATAAAGGTTTGCGGGTTAAGCACTCTGGGGTCGGCAATGCGTTGGCGAATTTGCTCTGGACTGAGGCGGGTGCCCACATCTTTGAGAGAGGGTCCCATCTCGCCACCGTCTTTCAAGCCAGGCGCTTGGTGACACAACAAACAACCAGTGTCATGCCTGGCAATCAACAATTTGCGTCCACGTTCTGCATCAGCAGTAGCCGCGGATGGCGTGGCGGGCATGGCATCGTTCGCCCACAGCGAGGAGCTGAAAAGCAAGCCGACTAAACACCCAATCCACAGCCTCATGCTTTGACCAAACTTAAGCCATGGTTCTTTAAGGGCAATGACCGAATACGTTTGCCGGTGGCAGCAAACAAAGCATTACCCAAAGCGGGTGCCAAAGGTGCTTGTGCAGGTTCGCCCACACCGCCCCAAAAACCACCGCTGGCAGCAATAACCGTTTGCACCTTGGGCATTTCATTCATGCGCATCAAGCGGTAATCGTGGAAATTGGATTGTTCTATGCGGCCGTCTTTGACAGTCATTTCACCCCAGAAGATGGCCGACAAACCGTGCACCACGCTGCCTTGGAGTTGGGCTTGGATATTGTCTGGGTTGACCGCATAACCGGGATCTATGCCAATGACGATACGGTGTATGCGCACTTCGCTTTTGGCATTCACCGAGACTTCACACACGCAGGCGGTGTAGCTGCCATAGCCATCGGTTTCGGCAATGCCGCGAAACACGCCGGCTGGCAAGGGCTTGTCCCAGTCTGCCGCTTTGGCAACGGCTTGCAAAATGCCGCGGTCTCGGTTGGCTTTTTCATTGTTGGGCAACAAAGACAAGCGGTAGGTCAAGGGGTCAATGCCTGCTGCATGTGCCAATTCATCGAGAAAACATTCGCGCACAAAAGGATTTTGTGAATGGCCTACGGTACGCCAAAAACCCACCGGCACATGGGCACTGCGTTGGGCAAAGTCCACCAAACAATGTGCAATGTCATAGGGGTGGTCATTCAATGAGGCGACTGCTTGGGGGTCCACACCATTTTGCAGTGGCATACGCAGCAACTGAGAAAAAATAGAAGGTGCACTCACGCGGATATGCAAAGCCTCTGGCTTGCCATCGGGTTTGAGGCTGGCGCGAACCTTCACCAAACTGGCCGGACGGTAAAGATCATGTTGCGTGTCTTCCTCGCGGCTCCACATCAACTTGATGGGTTTGCCGGGCAAGGCTTTGGCAATCGCAACGGCTTGGCGGGTGAAGTCTTGCGGGCTTTTGCGACCCAAGCCACCGCCCATTTGCATGGCAAACACTTTGACATTTTCTTGCGGTACATCCGCCGTGCTGGCAGCAGCCGTCAAGCTGGATTCGGGGTTTTGGGTGGAGACCCAAATTTGCAACTGATCGTCTTGCAGCCACGCGGTGCAGACCATGGGCTCAAGTGTGGCGTGTGCCAAATAGGGCGTGTAGTACTCGGCTTCAATCACTTTGCTGGCTTGGGCCAAAGTTGACAAAGCGTTGCCGTCTTGACGGGCTATTGCCGCATCGGTTTGGCTTAAACCCTCGCGGTAAAGTTTCATGAGGCCAGCGCTGTTGACCTGTGCGTATTTGCTGCTTTCCCATTCAATCGAGACATCGCGCAAGGCCTCTTTGGCGCGCCACCAGTTGTCAGCCACCACAGCAACAAACTCGCCCATGTTCAGCACTTTGACTATGCCTCGGCGGTTGTCAACTTTGCTGCTGTCAATAGAAACCGCCTTGCTGCCAAACACCGGTGACTGCGCAATGGCGGCATGCAGCATGCCAGGCAACTGGGTGTCAACACCAAAACGAATCTTGCCGGTGACGATGTCGTGTATGTCTACCCTAGGGATGGATTTGCCAGCGATGGTCCAGGTGGACGGGTCTTTGAGCGCAACATCCTTGGGTGGGGTCAGCTTGGCTGCATCAGCAGCAAGTTGGCCATAACTTAAAGATTTTTTACTGGCAGTGTGAACCACTTTGCCCATGAGCGCCTGACATTCGCTTTCAGCCACGCCCCAGCGCTGCGCCGCAGCTTGCACCAGCATCATGCGCGCAGAAGCGCCGGCCTTGCGTAAATAGTCTTGTGAGTTGCGAATGGTGCGACTGCCCACGCTGGCCATGTCGCCATAGGCCCGTTTGCGTTTCAAATTCTCATGTGCTGGCACATCTTCAACACGGACTTTTTTCCAGTCGACTTCCAACTCTTCGGCGATCAACATGGGCGCAGAAGTGCGGCTGCCTTGGCCCATTTCGGTGCGCGCATAGCGAATGACGATGGACTCATCGCTGTGTATATCAATCCATGCATTCACTTCTTGGGGCTGCTTGTCTTGCGTGTGAGCGGGCAGGCTAAAGCCCAGGCTCAAAGCTGCCGTGGCGCTGGCGCTGACTTGCAAAAAGCCGCGTCGATTGAGGGGGGTGTGTTGAAGGGACTTCATGATTTGGCTGCCTGACGTGCTGCGGCGTGAATCGCGGTGCGCATGCGCGCATAGGTACCGCAGCGGCAAATATGGGTCATGGCCGCATCGATGTCTTCATCGGTGGGCTTGGGTTTTTTCTTTAGCAAGGCCACTGCCGCGAGGATTTGACCGCCTTGGCAATATCCGCATTGCGGTACTTGTTGGTCTATCCACGCTTGCTGAACAGCATGAAGTTTGCCTTTTTGAGCCAAGCCTTCAATGCTGACCACTTGTTGGCCGGCTGCCGAGGAAACGGGGTAAGCGCAAGAACGAACCGGTTCACCATTGAGTAAAACAGTGCAAGCACCACACTGAGCGATGCCACAGCCGTACTTGGGACCTTTGATATCAAGCTCATCCCTAAGCGCCCATAGCAAAGGCATCTCGGGTTCGACATCGAGTTGGTGGGTTTGTCCGTTGATGTTGAGTTTCATGGGGATGATGAAAAGTTTTAGGGATGTAAATAACGTCTCAGGGCCTGCGCGCACACCTCGACGCCGCTCAGGGCTTCTCGCATGATGCGTCCCATGGTGATAAAGCCATGGATTTGTCGCTCAAAACATATGTATTCGGCAACCCCGCCCGCAGCCGACAAGGCATCGGCGTATTGGTAGCCTTCGTCGCGCAGAGGGTCATAGCCGGCGGTCAATACCAGCGCTGACGGCAAGCCCGCCAGCGAGGAGGCTTTCAAAGGCGAGGCGCGCCAATCATTGCCGTGCTCACGCGTTGGCAAATAGTGGTCCATGAACCAGTGCATGGCAGATGCAGTTAAACCATAGCCCTCGGCATTGGCGTGGTAACTGGCGGTATCGGGATACATCAAAGTGGCGGGGTAAATCAGCAATTGAAAAGCTGGCACATGCGCGCCGCCTCTGGCGCCCAAGCACACCGCTGCTGCCAAATTGCCGCCGGCGCTGTCGCCGCCCACAGCCACACGGTTTGAATGGATATGCAACTGATCAGCTTGCGCCACCACCCACTGAAAGGCTGCCAATGCATCCTCGTAGGCAGCGGGAAAAACATGCTCGGGTGCCAAGCGGTAATCCACTGAAAAAACAGCACAGCCGCTGGCATTGCTGAGTTGGCGACACAGCACATCATGGGTTTCTATATTGCCAATCACCCAGCCGCCGCCATGGTAGTAAACCAGTGCGGACAATTTGTCGTGAGCAGAGGCACCCAGCGGGCGGTATTCGCGAACAGGGACTTGCAAACCGCCCAAGTTGGGCAAATGGTCATGAACATGTGACATGACGGGTGGGTCGGGCTGCGTCAAAGCTTTGCGCAAGACATAAAAATCTCTGGCATCTTGCGGCGACAAGGTGTTGATTGGTGGAACACCCCGGTCCACCATGAGTTGAAGTAGGGCCTTGGCTTGGGGGTCTAGCATGTTCAGACCACTTGGCCTACAGCTTGCAGGTCTTGCGCGTGCGAGTGCAACCATTTTTTGGAGAGTTGGTCATCATGCTCAGCGGGGTGAAAGTCTGCGCGGAAATAGCTTCTCCAAGCTGCAAAAGAACTGGTGAACAGCCCTTGTTTGGCAAACAGATGTCGCCAAGCGCTGCGCCAAGTGCTGGCCTTGAACAGGCTGCCGTCATGCCACAGGTTGTTGCAGGTCTGACGTAATAAATCGCTGAGAAAAAACACGGTGACGCTGATCATCCAACGGCGACGCCACACTTCATTGCCACCCATGGCGCGGTAGATATCAAAAGACACGCTGCGGTGCTCGGTTTCCTCGCTGGCATGCCACATCCAAAGTGTTTGCAAGCGTTGTGGGGCTTGGGCTAAAAATTCAGGGTGATTCAGCAGCCATGCAGCAAATACAGAGGTGTAGTGTTCATAAGCGGCGGTCACAGCGACTGCATGAATGGGCTTTTTCTGGTTGATGTATTCAATGCGGCGCAAAATTCTGCCTTCCCAATGGTTGACCAAGCCTTGGCTCAAAACATGGTGGTTGAAGCGTTCGTGTATGCGTCTGTGGGTGGCTTCTTGGCCGATAAAACCTTTGACATCTTTGGCAAGACCGGCTTGAACTTCTGGCGGCAATTCTTTGACACCTCGACGCAATGAGTCAATGAAGAATTGCTCACCTAAGGGAAAACTCAGCGACAAGGCATTCATAAAGGCAGAAGTGAATGCATCTCCCCCATTCCAGCGAAGCTCAAAAGGCGTGTCTAAATCAATGAGAAGTTTGCGAACTGTCAAATCGGTCATGGTGGCTTGTTTTTAAGTGGGGAGTTGGCAGGGCCCAGTAACCAAAAATTTTAAACTTTTACCATAACGCTGCACATCTTTGGAAGCGAATAGGGTGACAGGTTGGCGGGTGATTTTGATTTCCGTCTCTTCAAGGCTGGCAATGTGTTTGCGTTTGACCCAAATGCTGGTCTTGGAGGTGAGGTCTTGGCCTTGGTACTCTTCGGTGATCAAGGTGTTGACAAAGGTGGCATAGAGCTTAGGTCCCTCTATCTTGATGTAGAGATGATTGCCAATGCTTTTGATATTGACCTCCACCGTGGCGGGTTTGACGATGATTTTTTCCATTTCGGGAAAACTGCCTTGGGCATCACAAGTCAAGGTATAGCCCCAAACGCTTGAACTGCTCAGCCCCAAAGTCACCAAGACTTTGCACAAAGTCCAAGCTTTTGCTTTCAGCGGCATGTGCGTTGCCCTTTTTCTGTTTTGCAAACCAAACCGTTGGACAAATGGCTTTCTTCAGTGCTGCTTTGCGGTACGCCTCCACGCGAGGTGTAACTGTCTGCGGGCGCAGGCGCGGCAGGTTTGCGGGGCTTGGTAGCGGTGGCGGGTTTGGCATCCATGATTTTGTTGCCGTCTATCACAACGGCTGGCGAGCCAGGCTGGTTGATGGTGACCTCAGATTGAGCGATGGCCACGTGAACAGGCAGCGCCAAGCTAAAGAGCCAGACGCAGACAGCCCCCAAAGTTTTTAAAAATCGCGGATGGGTTATCAACATGGGCAGGGTGTTTTGTTAAGCTGTGATGATCGCACGGTTGGTTAATCTGAGGGCTGAGGTGCTATTTGGGCTTGCAACTGGTTTTCTTCAAAGGATTTTTCCGTGATTCATACATTTCCATTCCGTGTAAGCCCTGTGTTGTTGTCCTCTTTGTTGCTGGTTTGGCCTTGGTCAGCGGGTGCCTTTGACGCCGCGAAATTCGAGGACTTCAAAACCACCAATGTGTGTAAATACTGCGACCTGAGCGACGCCC
>CANLWQ010000057.1 GCA_947494405.1 Comamonadaceae bacterium
AAGCAGTCAAAGGCATGTTGCCCAAAGGTCCTTTGGGATTTGCCATTATCAAAAAGCTCAAGGTGTACGGCGGAGCCGAGCATCCCCATACCGCTCAACAGCCTAAAGTGCTGGATATCTTAGGAGCTTCGAAATGATTGGTGAATGGAACAACGGCACAGGCCGTCGCAAATCCAGCGTCGCCCGCGTGTTTTTGAAAAAAGGCACGGGTCAAATCAAGGTCAATGGAAAAGACATCGCCGACTATTTCGGCCGTCAAACCTCCATCATGATCACCAAACAACCGCTGTTGCTGACCCAGCACGGCGAGTCGTTTGATATCCAAATCAATGTACAAGGCGGTGGTGAGTCCGGCCAAGCCGGTGCAGCCCGTCACGGCATCACCCGCGCCTTGATCGATTACGACGCAACGCTCAAACCCGTGCTGTCTGCAGCTGGTTTTGTTACCCGCGATGCACGTGAAGTCGAACGTAAAAAAGTGGGTTTGCACGGCGCTCGTCGCCGCAAGCAGTTCAGCAAACGTTAATCTTGCAATCCCACGCCTTGTGTGTGGGACAAAAGCCGCTGGCGCTCATATGTGCAGGCGGCTTTTTTATTTTCAGAGCGCAATAACCTCTCCTAAGGTATTGTTGAGTAAACTAGGTTACTATTAAAAAGTCTAATCATTGGAGTGCGCCATGAGTGCCTTAGCTGAAACAGTTTCCCCTACCATGCCCGAACCCATAGTGTTCACTGACAGCGCAGCAGCCAAAGTGGCTGATTTGATCGCTGAAGAAGGCAACCCCGAATTGAAATTGCGCGTGTTTGTGCAAGGCGGCGGCTGCTCTGGTTTCCAGTATGGTTTCACATTCGATGAAATCACCAACGAAGACGACACCACCATGTCCAAACATGGCGTGTCTCTCCTGATTGATGCCATGAGCTACCAATATTTGCTAGGCGCTGAAATCGATTACAAAGAAGATTTGCAAGGCGCGCAATTCGTTATCAAAAACCCTAATGCCACCTCAACCTGCGGTTGTGGTTCCTCGTTCTCCGCCTAAGTTTTAAGCGGGGTAAATGCCGCCCAGCACCCGCGAACCTTTTGCTCCCGTCACATGGGGCAGATTACCTGCCAGCCCCTCCATGGTTTGCTTGGCCAGCCATGCAAAGGCAGCTGCCTCGACTTGCAGGGGAGGCAAGCCATGGGACTCAGTGGAACTGACAGTGGCTTTTGGCAGATAAATGCTAAGTAATGACATCAGGTGTTGGTTGTAGGCGCCACCACCGCAAACAAATAGTCGATTCGCCAGCGGCGCGAAGCGATGGACGGCTTCAGCAGCACTTCGCGCGCTCAAATGAGCCAAGCTCGCTTGCACATCTTCAGGAGCGAGCAAACCAAACTGCTGCAAATGCACATCAAGCCAGTCACGATGGAACAAATCACGACCCGTGCTTTTAGGTGGCGGTAGTGCAAAAAAGGGATCAGATAAAAAAGATTCAACCAAGGCTTCTGATGGTTTACCGCTGGCCGCCCAAGCGCCGTTAGCATCAAAAGGTGTGCCTCTATGTTGCAGACACCACATATCCAGCAAAACATTGCCAGGCCCGCAATCAAAACCCATCACACTGTTGTCATCACCCAAGACCGTGAGGTTGGCCATGCCCCCCAAGTTCAAAACAACCGTGCTCTTGGCTTGCGCTCCACCCCACAAAAATTGGTGGAATGCGGGTACCAGTGGCGCGCCTTGACCGCCTGCAGCCACGTCTCGGCTGCGAAAATCGGCAACCACAGTGATACCGCAAAGTTCTGCAAGCAATGAGGGGTTGTTGAGTTGAAGGGTATAGCCCACGTCATCGTACAAGCCAGGTTGATGTCTAACGGTTTGCCCATGTGAGCCTATGGCTCGAATCAATGAAGCACTCAGTCCTTGGCTCTGCATCAGCATATCGACAGCTTGAGCGTATACCTTGACCAGTGCGTTGGCAGCCAAAGCGGCGTGGTGCAGTTCGTTGAACCCAGCTGTGTTGAGTTCTAACAGTGTTTGTTTTAATGGCGCGGGCAAAGGCAGCGCTTGGTGCTCAAGGACGCGGCAACCTGATGAGAAATCAGCCAGTACAGCATCGACACCATCAAGCGAGGTGCCAGACATCACGCCTATATAGAGCGTGGACATCTGGATTTAAGGTGAGGAGGGTGCCAGGGCGGCAGAGGCCAATTGTCGGCTGACCTGCTGCGCCAATTGTTCAAAAGCCGGCCTCGCTTGGGCAGACACAGGCACGCTCTCGCTTTGACGCGCCATGAGCAGCGGGTCTTGGTGTTTACCGTTGACGCGAAACTCAAAATGCAAATGCGGCCCTGTGGCCCAGCCAGTCGCGCCCACTTTGCCTATGCTTTGACCTTGTACAACCGACTGACCGCGTTTGACAAGCACTTTACTTAAATGCGCATAAACCGTGGATTGACCGTTGTTATGTTTGATGACAACCGTGTTGCCGTAGCCACCCATGGAGCCTGCGCTTTCAACACGCCCTAAACCAATGGCCCGCACGTCTGTACCCGTAGGGGCGGCGTAATCCACACCCAGATGAGCGCGCCAGGTCTGCAAAATGGGGTGAAAGCGCATTTTGAAACCGCTGCTGACACGTGAAAAAACAAGGGGTGAAGCGAGGAAAGAACGGCGCAAGCTCTGACCTTCCAAATTGAAATAGCCGCCTGGTTGGGTGCTGTTTTCTTGAAACCAAAGGGCTTGAAACGATTTGCCGCGGTTGACAAACTCAGCGCTTAAAACCTTGCCAGGCTTGAGAGTTTCTCCATCAGCATCAAGCGTTTCATAAGAAACACTGAATCGGTCGCCAACACGCAAGGCGCGATGGAAATCGATTTCACCTGAAAAAATTTCTGCCAACTGCACTGCAACGCTGTCCGGTATGCGGGCATCGTCAGTGGCTGCAAACAAAGAGGTTTGTATCAAGGCGCTGGACAAGCGCACTGAGCGGCTAAGTTCACCGTCCTCAAGGCGGGCAGCAAACTCTTCACCCTGTCGTTCGATGACCAAGCGTTTGAAGTTGAGGTTACTGTCAGTGGCCCAGCGTGCAGTCAGGCGCCACAAACGGTTATCGCTGTCCATTTCGACTCGCACCAAGCGGCCGGCGCGGCCAAGCAAATTGCTTCTTGCCAAGGGGTTGGTGCGCATAAAGTCGGCAGCTTGCGCATCTGTCACATTCAAACGGGCTAAAAGGCTTTCGGCGTTATCGCTGGTTCGTGATGTGTCGGAGCGGTAAAGCCGAACATCACCTCTGACCAAACTTTGAAGTTGGCTATCGAGAGACAGCGTGCTGACGGACTCGACCAGTTGCTTGACGGGCAGGGGGGCAGAAAGCGGCGACAATCCAACCACAGCCAAAGCACCACCTGCGCCTAAAACCAACAGCAAGCTCATCAACCACAGCCATGATTTAGCTTTTGGCTGGTAAGAATGCAAAGAGGATGAATCAGTAGGTTGCAAACGTCAATGTCCTAGGGTGTGGCGAGTGGCAAAGAAACTCGTAAATTAACGCCAGAGTATACAAGCACTTTTTTCTGACAAAAATATCAATAATTTATATGAATCAAGGACCTACAACGCAAACCTCAATTCCAGAAGAGGTTGCGCATGCCATGCAAGTCAGCCAACGTGGTTGTGAAGAGTTGCTGCCGGAACAGGAGTGGCTGAAAAAGCTACAACGCGCGCATGCCAGTGGCACGCCTTTGCGCATCAAACTTGGGCTTGACCCCACTGCGCCCGATATCCACATTGGTCACACCGTGGTGCTCAACAAAATGCGCCAGTTGCAAGATTTGGGACATCAGGTGATTTTTTTGATCGGCGACTTCACCTCTCTCATTGGGGACCCGTCGGGGCGCAACAGCACACGTCCGCCCTTAACACCCGAGCAAATCAAGCTCAATGCCGACACTTATTACAAACAGGCCAGCATGGTGCTAGACCCTGCCAAAACCGAGATTCGCTACAACAGTGAGTGGAGCGAGCCCTTGGGGGCCAGTGGCATGATCCAACTCGCTTCACGCTACACCGTTGCGCGCATGATGGAGCGCGACGATTTTCACAAGCGTTTTCATGGTGGCCAATCCATCAGCGTGCATGAATTTTTATACCCGTTGATGCAAGGCTATGACAGCGTGGCTTTGAAGAGCGACTTGGAGTTGGGCGGCACCGATCAAAAATTCAACCTGCTCATGGGCCGCCATTTGCAGCAAGAGTATGGCCAAGAGCCGCAATGCATATTGACCATGCCCTTGCTGGAAGGCTTGGACGGCGTGGACAAAATGTCCAAAAGCAAAAACAACTACATAGGCATCACCGAAGATGCCAACACCATGTTTGCCAAGGTTTTGTCCATCAGCGACACCTTGATGTGGCGCTGGTTCACCTTGCTCAGCTTTCAAAGTTTAGAGGCCATAGCTGCATTGAAAGTGGAAGTGGAGGGCGGGCGCAACCCTCGTGACGCCAAGGTGATGTTGGCCAAAGAAATCACCACCCGCTTTCACAGCGCAGCCTTGGCCGATGCGGCCGAACAAGACTTTGTCAACCGCAGCAAGGGCGGCATACCTGATGTGATTCCCGAAGTGAATCTCTCTGGGGCGCCTTTGGGTGTAGCGGCACTTTTGAAAAGCGCCGGCTTGGCACCTTCAAGCAGCGAAGCCAGTCGATTGATCGATGGCGGCGGTGTGCGCATCGATGGCAGCGTAGTCAGCGACAAAGGTTTAAAGCTAGAAGCCGGAACTTATGTGGTGCAGGTTGGCAAGCGCAAGTTTGCCCGCGTAAACCTTGCTTGAAACGCTTGAAGCCCCGGCCGCTATGAGGTTTGTTTATGAATTTTCTCAGCCGACTTCAACCTAAAACGCTGCTGTGGGTATCGGTGGTGGTGGCCATCATCACCATCGTGATGAAAACTTTGGCTTGGTACATCACGGATTCAGTGGGCCTGCTGTCCGACGCCATGGAGTCATTCGTCAATTTGGCCAGCGCCATCTTTGCGTTGGTGATGGTGACAGTGGCGCAACAACCCGCAGATGAAGAACATCCATACGGCCACCACAAGGCCGAATATTTTTCATCCGGCTTTGAAGGTATTCTCATCATGGGCGCTGCAGCAGCCATTATTTGGGCGTCTGCACATCGGATCTTTGACCCACAACCTGTCGAAGATTTGGGTTGGGGTTTGGGCTTGTCGGTAGCCAGTTCAGGTCTGAATGGCCTTTTGGCTTGGGTGATGTTTGGTGCAGCCAAAGTGCATCGCTCGATTGCTTTGGAGGCTGACGCCAAGCATTTGGTCACCGATGTATGGACCTCGGCAGGTGTGGTGATCGGTCTCACCATGGTCTTGTTCACCGGTTGGTTGTGGCTGGATGCGGTGGTTGCGATGGCCGTGGCGTTGAATATTTTGAAAGAAGGCTTTCATCTGATCTGGCGCTCTTCTCAGGGCCTCATGGATGAAGCGGTAGAGCCTGAAGTGCTGGCGCAAATCACGGAAGTTTTAGAGGGTTTTGAACACCAACGAGGTGAAATACACATTATTCGTTTTGACCATGTCAACACACGCCGCGCGGGCCAACGCCGCTTTGTGGATATGCACATGCACATGCCCTCTGGCTGGTCGCTGGGAAGAGCCGCTGCATTGCGCACCAGTGTGGAGCAAGCTCTGATGAGTGCGGTGCCCGGGCTTCGCGCCACTATTCAATTGTTGCCCAACGATGTGGAAGCGCATTTCGATGATGTGCGGGATTTGAAATAACCAGCCGTTCTTGCGCGCAGATAATCGACGCATGACAACTTCTTTCAAATCGCTTTCTCTTTCCCCCGAAACCCTCGCCAACCTCGATCAACTCGGCTACACCGAGATGACTGCCATCCAAGCGGCAAGTTTGCCGCTGGCGCTGGAGGGTAAAGACCTGATCGCCCAAGCCAGTACCGGCAGCGGCAAAACAGCGGCCTTTGGCTTGCCACTGGTGGAGAAACTCACCGCCAACTTTCATGCGGTGCAAGCACTGGTGATGTGCCCGACCCGCGAATTGGCTGACCAAGTCACCACCGAAATTCGTCGCTTGGCTCGCGCCACCGCCAACATCAAAGTGGTGACGTTGTGTGGCGGCGTGGCCTTGCGCGGCCAAGAGCAAAGCTTGCAGCATGGTGCGCATGTGGTGGTGGGCACACCAGGGCGCATCTTGGACCATTTAACGCGTGGCAATTTGCGTTTGGATTCGGTCAAAACCTTGGTGCTGGATGAAGCAGACCGCATGCTGGACATGGGTTTTTACGACGATATGAAACAGCTGATTGCCCAAATCCCTGCGCAGCGACAAACCCTGTTGTTCTCTGCCACTTACCCCGAGGGTATTGCCAAGATGTCGGCGCAATTCATGCGCACGCCGCAAACCGTGAAAGTTCAAACCGTGCATGCTGCGGACAAAATCCGCCAAGTCTTTTACGAGGTACGCGAAGACGAACGTCTGCATGCGGTGTCTTTGCTGCTCAACCACTTCAGGCCTGAATCGACACTGGCGTTTTGCAACACCAAACAGCAGTGCCGTGAGTTGTTGGCGGTGCTGCAAGCGCAAGGTTTTGATGCGCTGGCGCTGTACGGTGAATTGGAACAACGCGAGCGCGATCAGGTGCTGGTGCAATTTGCCAACCGCAGTTGTTCGGTGTTGGTGGCCACTGATGTGGCTGCGCGCGGCTTGGACATCAGCCAGTTGAATGCGGTCATCAATGTGGAAGTCACGCCAGACGCTGAATTGCACATACACCGCATTGGCCGCACCGGCCGCGCAGATGCACAAGGACTGGCGCTGACCTTGGCCAGTTTGGATGAGATGGGCGCAGTCGGGCGTGTCGAGGTCTTGCAAGGCCAAGAATCCCAATGGGCGAAGTTGTCCGAGTTAAGCCCTGCCGTTGGCGACAAACTGCAAGCCCCTATGCGCACATTGCAAATAGTGGGTGGGCGAAAAGAAAAAATCCGCGCTGGTGATGTGCTGGGCGCGATGACGGGGGAGGCGGGTTTCACTGCCGATCAAATCGGCAAGATCAATGTGAACGAGTTTTCCACCTATGTGGCGGTGGACAGAGCCATCGCTCAGACAGCGGTTGAGAGGTTGACCAAGGGGCGCATCAAAGGCAAAAGCGTGAGGGTGCGTTTGTTGGACGACTCCGCGAATTAAATATAGGGGCTAGCAAAACCCAAATCTGCCAGCACAGTCACCTCATGTGCCTCCATGGCCTTGGCGTCTTTCAACGAGGTTTCATGGTCCCAGCCTTGGGCATGTAAAGTGCCGTGCACCAGCAAATGCGCGTAATGCGCGGCCAAGGTTTTGCCTTGTTCTTTGGCTTCTTGTGCCACCACAGGCGCACACAACACCAAGTCGGCCATCACCATCGGTGACTGCGCGTAATCAAACGTCAAGACATTGGTGGCATGGTCTTTTTTGCGATAGTTCAGATTCAGCGCACGGCCCTCTTCAACCCCCACTATGCGCACCGTGATTTCGGCGTCACTCGCCAAGGCGTAGCGAATACAACGCGTCACAAAATGTCTGGGCAATGCAGCGCGGTGTCTGGCTGCGTAGGAAATGTCTGCAAATTGCAAAGAGAGTTGAAGCTTAGCTAGCGGCATGCTTAAGCCTCTTTGCGCTGCTTGTCGTAGGCATCCACGATACGTGCCACAAGTGGATGACGAACCACATCTTTGCTGGTGAAGTGGGTGATGGCAATGCCAGATACGCGGCGCAGCACATGTTCTGCGTCCACCAAACCGCTGGGACTGCCTTTGGGTAAATCGATTTGGCTCACGTCGCCGGTGATGACGGCCTTGGCACCAAAGCCTATGCGGGTGAGAAACATCTTCATTTGCTCGGGTGTGGTGTTTTGCGCTTCATCCAAAATAATGAAGGCGTTGTTCAAGGTTCGACCCCGCATAAAGGCCAGCGGCGCAATTTCTAAAGCGCTGCGCTCAAACGCTTTTTGCACCTTGTCAAAGCCCATCAATTCATACAGTACATCGTACAAAGGGCGCAAATAGGGATCGACTTTCTGCCCCAAATCGCCTGGCAAGAAGCCCAATTTTTCACCCGCTTCCACGGCGGGGCGGGTGAGGATGATGCGTTGCACCGCGCTGCGTTCCAGTGCATCAACCGCGCTGGCAACCGCCAAATAGGTTTTGCCCGTGCCTGCTGGACCAATGCCAAAGGTGATGTCGTGTTGAGCAATGTTCTCCAAATACAGGGCTTGGGTGGGCGTGCGGGCTTGTACATCGTTACGCCGGGTTGAAAGTGTCGAAGCGCCATCACTGTGGGGTGGCATGTGCTCATCGCCAGCCAGCATCAGTTGCACCTGTTCTTTGGCAACAGGCTTGGCTGCGCGCTCGTACAAGGCTTGCAACACCTCCAAGGCGCGGGTGGCTTTGGCTTTGTGGCCATCGATTCTGAATTTCTCATGGCTGTGAGAAATTTTGACGCTGAGACCGACTTCGATGGTGCGTAAATGCTCATCCATGGGGCCACACACGTGGCCAAGTCGGGTGTTGTTAGAAGGGCTGAAAGTGTGGCGCAGAATCAAGTTGATAATCCGTTGAAATTTCCCCAATGATAGGCATTCGATGATCGGCAAGTTAAGCGGCACCCTGAGCGAAAAAAATCCTCCCCAAGTATTGGTGGATTGCCAAGGCGTGGGTTACGAGGTGGATGTGCCCATGAGCACCTTCTACAACCTGCCTGCTGTGGGTGAAAAAGTGTCTCTGCTGACACATTTTGTGGTGCGCGAAGATGCGCAAATCTTGTACGGTTTTGGCTCTAGTGAGGAACGCGCCGCGTTTCGTCAGTTGATCAAAATTTCAGGTGTGGGGCCTCGCATGGCTTTAGGTGTTTTGAGCGGCATGAGCGTGGCCGAGTTGGCGCAAGCCATCACTTTGCAAGAAGCAGGTCGTTTGGTGAAGATTCCTGGCATTGGCAAAAAAACCGCCGAGCGTTTGTTGCTGGAACTCAAAGGCAAGATGGGTGCAGACATGGGGCCAGCCACTGCCTCTGCCGCAGACAGCACGCAAAACGACATACTGCAAGCGCTGGTGGCATTGGGTTACAGCGACAAAGAAGCCGCCTTGAGTCTTAAAGCTTTGCCTGCAGGTGTGGGTGTGAGTGAGGGCATCAAGTTCGCCCTCAAGGCATTGGCCCGATAAGCAAAGTCATGAGCATTCAAACCGACAACTTTGGCGAAGACTTCAACCCTGCACCCCGCGTGGTGTCAGCCGCCCCCGTGAATCCCCGCGAAGAGGCGATAGAACGTGCTTTGCGCCCCAAACTGCTGCAAGAGTATGTGGGCCAAGCCAAGGTGCGTGAGCAACTGGAAATCTTCATTGGCGCGGCACGCAACCGCGACGAAGCGCTAGACCATGTGCTGTTGTTTGGCCCGCCGGGTCTGGGTAAAACGACACTCAGCCACATCATTGCGCAAGAGTTGGGTGTGAACCTGCGTCAAACCAGCGGTCCGGTGTTGGAAAAACCCAAAGACCTTGCGGCCTTGCTGACCAATTTGGAAAAAAACGATGTGCTGTTCATCGATGAAATTCACCGCTTGTCGCCGGTGGTGGAAGAGATTTTGT
>CANLWQ010000058.1 GCA_947494405.1 Comamonadaceae bacterium
ATCATGCGCCACACAAAGGGGGTGAAGATGAGTTGCATGGCGAGTTCCATCTTGCCGCCAGGCACCACCACCGTGTTGGCGCGGGACATGAAAGAGTCGTTGATCATGTTGAGCAAGTAAGGGAAGTCGATGCCCTTGGGGTTGGCAAATCGGATGAGCACAAAGCTTTCATCAGGTGCGGGAATCTCACGTGCAATAAACGGGTTGGAAGTGTCTACGCAAGGCACGCGCTGAAAATTCACATGGGTGTGGGCGAATTGCGGGCAGATGTAGTTCACATAGTCGGGCATGCGGCGCAAAATCGTGTCGGTGACCGCCTCGGTAGAGTAGCCGCGCTTGGACTTATCGCGCCAAAGTTTTTGTATCCACTCCAAGTTAATGACCGGCACCACGCCAATCAGCAAGTCGGGGTGTTGTGCAATATTCACCTCGGGCGTGACCACTGCGCCGTGCAGACCTTCGTAAAACAACAAATCTGTGTTGCTGGGCACATCTTCCCAAGGCGTGAAAGTGCCAGGCTCTTGTTTATAGGGCGCAGCTTCTTCATGGTCATGCAAATATTTACGCTGCTTGCCCATACCGGTTTGTGCATAGCTGCGAAACAGGGTTTCGAGTTCGGCAAATAAATTGGTGCTGGGGCCGAAATGGCTGAAGTTTTTATCGCCCTGTTTTTCAGCTTCAGCAGCTTTTTTGCGCATTTCTAAGCGGTCATAGCGGTGGAAACTGTCGCCTTCAATGACGGCAGCTTTCACGCTTTCACGGCGAAAAATATTCTCGAAGGTACGCGTCACCGAAGTGGTGCCGGCGCCGGATGAACCCGTGATGGCAATGATGGGATGTTTGACAGACATTTTTATCTTTCGCTCAAAAGGTGTGCAGGGGTTTAAGCCCGAAACAAGGTGCGTTCTGCAAACAAGGGGTTGTCGATCTCGCGAGTAGCGGGTTCGCTGTGATAGCGCTCAATGCGCTCGACTTCATTTTTAGAGCCAAACACCAAGCCTATGCGCTGATGCAAACCAGTGGGTGTGACACTCAACATAGGTTCGCGCCCCGTGCTGGCGCGCCCACCGGCTTGTTCCATGATCATGCCAATCGGATTGGCTTCATACAGCAGGCGCAAGCGCCCTGGCTTGCTTGGGTCTTTGGTGTCGCGGGGATACATGAAGACACCGCCGCGCATCAAGATGCGATGGGCTTCCGCCACCATGGAAGCAATCCAGCGCATATTGAAGTCTTTGCCTCTCTCGCCCGACTTGCCTGCCAAACATTCGTCCACATAGCGTTTGATGGGCGGCTCCCAGAAACGGCTGTTGGAGGCGTTGATGGCAAATTCTTGGGTGTCAGCGGGGACTTGTAAATTGGAATGGGTGAGCATGAACTCGCCCAAGTTGGGCTCCAGCGTGAAAGCAGAAACCCCGTTGCCCACGGTCAACACCAACATGGTGGTGGGGCCGTACAAGGCATAGCCCGCTGCCAACTGGGTGGCTCCGGCTTGTAAAAAATCTGATTCCACCAAGTCGCGACCGCTGTCGATGGCGTCTTGGGGTGCACGCAAGATGGAAAAAATACTGCCCACAGACACATTGACGTCGATATTGGAGGAGCCGTCGAGTGGATCGAACACCAGCAGGTATTTACCTCGCGGGAATTTACCCGGAATTTGGTATGGGTCGGTCATCTCTTCGGAGGCCATGCCAGCCAAATGACCCGCCCATTCGTTCACCCGTATGAACAGTTCGTTACTCAACACATCGAGTTTTTTCTGGGTTTCACCCTGCACATTGATGGCACCACCTTCTTGTGCGGCATGGTCGCCATACAAGCCGCCCAACTCCCCCATGGCCACGGCGCGAGCGATGGCTTTGCAAGCCAAGGCCACATCCAAAATCAATGCATTGAATTCGCCTTTGGAATCGGGAAAGCGGCGACGTTCTTCAATCAGGTATTGGGTCAGCGTGCTGCGTTGGCGTAAGGGCATAGGTTCTCCGTGATTTTTATTGTTGATGCCATGTGTGAAGTTGCTCTACGCTGATGCCGCCAAGGTCAGGCAACACTTGCAATGCCCCCGAAAAATCATGGTGTGCCGTGAACCGGTTTTGGGTGATGAGGGTCTTCAGCCCTGCAGCCATTGCCGCGCGCAAACCATTGGATGAGTCTTCAATGGCCAAACATTGGCCTGAGGGCAAACCCAGTCGCGCCAAGGTTTGCACATACACCTGAGGATGAGGTTTTTTCTTCGGCGCGGTAGATGCGTCTTCTATCACCACAAACAGGTCTTTCCAGTCGGGGCCAATGGCATTGCGAAGCAGCACGGCAATATTGACCGGCGAGGTGGTGGTGGCAATGGCCAAACGCAAACCCTGCTTGTGCGCGCTGTGAATGATGTCTAGCACGCCCGGGCGCAGTTTGACCGCGCCGCTTTGCACCGCGCTCTCATAGGCTGCGGTTTTCAATGCATGTAAGTGCTCTATGGTGTCTGTCAAACCTGAGCCCACAATGTCTTTCATGGTTGGGTGCACCTGTTTCCAGTAGTGCGTCATGCGCTCTTTGCCACCCGATATTTCCAACAATTGGGTATACAAAGCCTCATCCCAATGCCAGTCTAGGCCTTGGTCTGCGAATGCGTGATTGAACGCTTGCAAATGAACGCTTTCGGTGTCGGCCAAGGTGCCGTCCACATCAAAGATCAGTGCTTGTAATGTGCTCATACTTAAGGCCTGGGGGTTTGAAAAACACGGCTGGCCAATATATCTTCAGCGCACAAAGTACTCAAGTCGGCGGCGCTTAATTCTTTATCGGGCTGGGAAAACAATCGGCTGGCTTGGCGCAAACGTGCCCGCTCTAGGGCATTGCGAATACTTCGCGCATTGGCGAAGTGCGGTTGCTGCATGCGCAGCTGTATGTATTTTTCAAATGCAGCATGTGCACCTGTGTCCATGCTGTAGTGTTGTTCTGTCAACATACGTCCAGCAATTTCTGACAACTCTGTAGGCGCGTAATCTGGAAACTCGATGTGGTGGGCAATACGGGAATTCATACCAGGGTTGGACTGAAAAAACGTGCCCATGCGGTCTTTGTAACCGGCCAATATCACCACCAAATCGTCGCGCTGGTTTTCCATGACCTGAAGCAATATTTCAATCGCCTCTTGACCGTAGTCGCGTTCGTTTTCGGGGCGGTATAAATAGTAAGCCTCGTCAATGAACAGCACACCACCCATGGCTTTTTTCAAAACCTCTTTTGTTTTAGGTGCGGTGTGACCAATGTACTGGCCGACTAAATCGTCGCGTGTGACCGCCACCAAATGGCCACTGCGCACATAGCCTAAGCGGTGCAGGATTTGCGCCATTCGCATGGCAACAGTGGTTTTGCCTGTGCCTGGGTTGCCAGTGAAACTCATATGCAATGACGGCGCGGTAGACGCTAAGCCCAAATTGCGTCTGAGCCTGTCAATCACCAATAAAGCCGCGATATCGCGCATGCGGGTTTTGACCGGCAACAACCCCACCAATTCTTTATCAAGCTCGTCCAAGATCGACGTGACCTGAGAGCCCGCCAACACCTGCGCGACAGTGCGCTCCCCCGTGTCGTCTGTTTTGCCGACCGCGCTCAATGCGCGTTCGGGTGTGTCATTGACAGTGGATTGCGCGTTTTTCACGCCAGGCAGGTTGTAGGCAGGGCTGTTCATAACAAAGAATTATTTGCTGTAGCGGTTGTTTTCAGGCTTGTCGAGAGCGTAGCCATGCGTGGTGTAGCGCAAGCTGCGACCACTCATTTCTTGACGATCTAAACGGAAACCAGGTTCGTTGGCTGGGCGGTTAACGATGAAGCTCATGGCCACCGATTCAACACCACGGGTGGAGTCGAATGCCATCAAACGGATGTAATGGTTGGGGAAGGTTTTGCGGCAGTTGTTCACTTCCATCAACACACCCGCGGGGTCTTCCAGATCGAACATAGGCATGCCAAACATGTCCCAGTAAGTATTGCGTGGATGCGCGTCATCGGTGTATTCCACGCTCCACGCGTAGCCTTTGGTCAAGCCGTATTTGATTTGCAGGCTGATTTCAGCGTCGGTGAGTTCGGGCAAGAAACTGAATTGTCCTTGAGTGATTTTGCCAGTCGGGTTGGTCAACATAATGTGTGCTCCTCTTGATTAAGCGACGCTGGGGGTGACAGCATAGTCGCTGCTGTCGGTGGATTGGTAGTTGAAGCTGATGTCGCCCCATGTGTCCAAGGCAGCTTGTAAAGGGCTGCAGTTTTTGGCGGCGTTCTTCAAAATGACAGGGCCTTCTTCCAAAATGTTTTTGCCTTCGTTGCGGGCCTTGACAATGGCTTCGAGCGCCACGCGGTTGGCAACAGCTCCAGCTTGTATGCCTTGGGGGTGGCCGATGGTGCCGCCGCCGAACTGCAACACCACATCGTCACCGAACAAGTCGATGAGTTGGTGCATTTGTCCTGCATGGATACCGCCGGATGCCACTGGCATGACTTTTTTGGTGTCTGCCCAGTCCATGTCGAAGAACAAACCACGTGGCAAGTCTTGCTTGGTGTAGCTGTCGCGGCAAACGTTGTAATAGCCTTGCACGGTGAGTGGGTCGCCCTCTAGCTTGCCGACCGCTGTACCGGTGTGCAAATGGTCGCAACCAGCCAAACGCAGCCACTTGGCAATCACGCGAAAACTCACGCCATGGTTTTTCTGGCGTGTATAGGTGCCGTGTCCTGCACGGTGCATGTGCATGATCATGTCGTTCTTGCGGCACCATTCGGCCATGGACTGAATCGCGGTGTAGCCAATGACCAAGTCGACCATGACGATCACGCTGCCCAAGTCGCGGGCAAATTCGGCACGCTCGTACATGGCTTCCATGGTGCCCGCAGTGATGTTGAGGTATGAGCCTTTGACCTCGCCAGTCACTGCTTGTGCTTTATTGACTGCATCCATCACATACAAGAAACGGTCGCGCCAGTGCATGAACGGCTGTGAGTTGATGTTCTCGTCGTCCTTCATGAAGTCCAAGCCGCCTTTGAGGCCTTCGTAAATCACGCGGCCGTAGTTGCGAGCAGACAAACCTAATTTGGGTTTGGTGGTCGCGCCCAACAAGGGACGACCAAATTTGTCTAAGCGCTCGCGCTCGACGATCAAACCTGTGGGTGGGCCTTTGAAGGTTTTGACATAGGCCACTGGAATACGAATGTCTTCCAAACGGGCGGCCTTGAGCGGCTTGAATGAAAACACATTGCCGATGAGCGACGCGGTCATGTTGGCGATGGAGCCTTCTTCAAACAGAATCAGGTCATAGGCCACCCATGCGAAAAATTCACCTGGACGTCCTGGCACAGCCTCAACCTTATAGGCCTTGGCGCGGTAGCTGTCGCAATCGGTCAAACGGTCGGTCCATACCACTGTCCATGTGGCTGTGGAAGATTCACCCGCCACCGCTGCAGCTGCCTCAACAGGGTCTACGCCCTCTTGAGGGGTGATGCGGAATAAACAAATAGTGTCGGTTTCCTTAGGCACATAGTCGGGCATCCAATAGCCCATTTGCCGATACTTCAGCACACCAGCGCTGTAGCGTTTTTTCTTGTCTGTGATTTGGGTGGCTTCTGTCATCGCTAGCTCCTTTGATTAATTGGTAAGGTGGATATACTTTAAAAAGAGCTTAGAGATAAGTAAATTCACATTTTCAGATGATTCACTTCAGCTTTTCTTAATTGAAAAACGTCACCTTCCGTCAATTGCGGGTGTTTAACGCTGTCGCCCGCCACCTGAGTTTCGCCAAAGCGGCCGAAATTCTGCATGTGTCTGCGCCCGCAATTACCATGCAGATCAAGGAGTTAGAAGCTGAAGTGGGCATGCCCTTGTTCGAGCGCCAAGGCCGAAAAGTGTCTCTGACCACCAGCGGCGAGTACCTGCTGGTTTACGCCCGCAAAATGCTCGCCCTGCTTAAAGATGCCGAAGATGCCGCGGCCCGATTGCAGCGCATAGAAACCGGAAAACTGACCATAGGCATGGTTGACACCACCACTTACTTCATTCCCGCTTTACTCAGCAAGTTTTTAAAAGAGCACGAGGGTATTGAGTTGGCGCTGAATGTGGGCAACCGCAGTGAGTTGATTCAAGCTTTGCAAAACAGTGAGGTCGACATCGCCATCATGGGCAGCCCGCCGTCTGAGATTTCTGTGCGCGCCGAGCCTTTTGCGGCCAACCCTTTGGTGTTTGTGGCCTCCCCCGAACACCCCTTGGCTGGTGAGTCTGGCCTACAGGCTGAGGATTTGCGTCAGCAGTCTTTCATCGTGCGCGAACCTGGCTCAGGTACGCGAAGCGCCATGGAGTCTTTCTTTACGCAAGCGCGTTTTCAGCCGCGTTTTTCGATGCAGTTAAAAAGCAATGACGCTATCAAACAAGCGGTGAAAGCGAATTTGGGTTTGAGTTTTTTATCACTGCATACCATAGGCTTGGAATTGCAGGCCAAGCAATTATCTATTTTGGATGTGCGAGGTTCACCTGTGGTTCGGGCTTGGCATGTGGTTCATGCACTGTCAAAGTTGCTGTCGCCTGCAGCAGAAGCGTTTAGATACTTTGTGCTCGAGCATGCCGAAAGCGATTTGGCCGCGCAGTTCGGTGAGTTGCGGCAACCCAAAACCTAAAAGGTGGTGCGGCTGGCGGGGATCGAACCCACGACCCTTGGCTTCGGAGGCCAATACTCTATCCACTGAGCTACAGCCGCATGGCGTCTATTGTAGGTGTCGCTATTTGTCAGCTTGGTATCAGTGTGCTGCTGGCTATAATTTCTGTTTACTTGTACACACAGAAAGTCCTTATGAGCGACAACCACGAAGAAGCACATACCGGCCCCATCAAAACCCCCAAGTCTTTTGCTTGGCTGGTTTTTTTGTCTTTTGTAGGACCTATTTTCATCATCATCGGTTTGGTGAATTATGTGGTGTCGCAAACCAAGCCTTCGGCGGGTGCTGCGCCTACAGCTGAATCGGTGGCTGCACGAATTCAAAAAGTCGGTGCTGTGCAGGTGCGAGACGCCAACCGCCCGCTTAAAGCGGGTGAAGATGTGTACAAAGCGCAATGTGCTGCTTGCCATGCTGCAGGTTTGGCGGGCTCCCCCAAGGTGGGCGACAAAACCGCTTGGTCACCTCGCATCAAAACAGGCTATGAGGCATTGCTTAACTCCGCACTCAAAGGCAAGAATGCCATGGGTGCGCAAGGTGGTGGAGAACATAACGACACTGAAATTGGACGCGCTGTGGTGTACATGGCCAATGCCAGTGGCGCCAAGTTTGCCGAGCCCGCAGCCCCTGCCAATTGATTTTTTCTCTCTGTCCCAAACCGGCTCAAGCAGCCGGTTTTTTTTCGCCTTGGGCTGGACTGAGGACATAGCCATAGTCGGCTGCAAGTTGGGTTGACAACACCTCTTTAGGATTCCAGCGCTTGTCTTCTATGGCTTGTGCAGCCCACCATATGTCCATGCTGTGGATCAGGCCCAAGCCTTTATAGGTGAGGGCATAGAGGCGGCCATTCTCATCCACCAAGCACTCCAACATCTCCAGCACTTGGGCATGCATGGTTGTCAGTTGGCCGTTGTCTTGAACCCGCCAAACAAACGGGGTTGACTGCAGTTCTACATAAACGCATTGGGGGCCGTTTTGAAAATACCAACGCCCTTCTTCGTCGCACTGGTAATTTCGCTCGATGAATTCAATCAGTTTGGTGTGGTTCAGTTTGCTGCCCTTGGCGACAGTAAATCCACCCAGGGCTTGCACCGCATCGTCTCGCATGTACCAATCGCCTCGGTCGTCAAAACCCAACCAGCCAAAGCATGCGGGCACCTGCGGCCATTTGGCCATGGCAAGTTTGACGATGTCATCCATCTGCTTAAAGCCTAATGCAGTAGGGTGGGTGTGTCGAGATCGGCGTGAATTTCGGCAGGCGTGCCTGGGCTGGCATGGTGGGCCACCATGCGCCAGCCTTCAGCGGTACGCATATACACATTGGTGGAAGTGACGAAAGCGACTTGCGTGCCTTCCGAGGTGTGGATCTCCACCCGCTCAATTAAATTGTGAACCGCACTGGTAATGGTTTCTAACTTATGCATGCGCTCAGGAAATGAGCGTATGGGACCATGGCTGAACATTTGTTCAAACGAATTGCGAATTGCCACCGCGCCAATCAAGCGAGGACCGCCTGGGTGCACACACACCATGTCTTCTTCATTGGCCCAACAGGCCATCAGGCGCTCAATATCGCCGGCTTGCAAAGCCTCATAAAACGCAGTCTCTACCTCGTCGGCGGAACCGCCTACGGTGGCTGCGCGCAAATGAGGCTTAGACAAGGTTTATTTTTTGCTGCGGAATTTGCGCAGCGCGGCCAACTGGGCAGCCATCACCATCAGCTCGGATTGTGCAGAGGCCAAATCCACCTGAGTTTTGGCATTGTCCACATGCTCTTGCGCCAGTTTTTTGGCCGCGTTGGCGCGCTCTTCGTCGAGGTCTTTGCCGCGCACGGCTGTGTCAGACAAGACGGTGACTGAATCGGGTTGCACTTCCAAAATGCCGCCGGCAACAAACACAAACTCTTCTTCGCCATCGGGTTTTTGAATACGCACCGAGCCTGCACGGATGCGCGAGATCAAAGGGGTGTGGCGGGGATAAATACCCAACTCACCCACTTCTCCTGGCAGCGCCACGAAAGTGGCTTCGCCAGAATAAATCAGCTCTTCAGCACTGACCACATCAACACGGATGGTATTCATCGGGTTTCCTTATCGGACATGTTGGCGATCAAATCTTTTTGGCTTTTTCGATGGCTTCGTCGATGGTGCCGACCATGTAGAACGCTTGCTCTGGCATGTGGTCACACTCGCCGGCCACAATCATTTTGAAGCCGCGAATGGTTTCGGCCAAAGTGACGTACTTGCCAGGTGAACCGGTAAACACCTCGGCCACGTGGAAAGGCTGGCTCAAGAAGCGCTGAATTTTGCGCGCACGGGCCACGGCCAATTTGTCTTCGGGTGCCAATTCGTCCATGCCCAAAATCGCAATGATGTCACGCAATTCTTTGTAGCGCTGCAAAGTGCCTTGCACAGCGCGGGCGGTTTCGTAATGGTCGTTACCGACCACCAAGGGGTCGAGCTGACGGCTGGTGGAGTCCAAGGGGTCCACAGCGGGGTAAATACCCAGCGACGCGATGTCACGGCTCAACACCACAGTGGAGTCCAGGTGAGCAAACGTGGTGGCAGGAGACGGGTCGGTCAAGTCATCGGCGGGCACGTAAACGGCTTGGATGGAAGTGATGGAGCCGACTTTGGTAGAAGTGATGCGCTCTTGCAAGCGGCCCATTTCTTCGGCCAGGGTTGGCTGATAACCCACCGCAGATGGCATGCGACCCAACAAGGCGGACACTTCGGTACCGGCCAAGGTGTAGCGATAAATGTTGTCCACGAAGAACAGCACGTCTTTGCCTTCGTCACGGAATGACTCGGCAATGGTCAAGCCGGTGAGGGCCACGC
>CANLWQ010000059.1 GCA_947494405.1 Comamonadaceae bacterium
ACCTGCTGCTGAAGCCGAGAAGAAGTAATTTTTTGCTTCGAGCAAAAGCCACCTTCGGGTGGCTTTTTTTTGTCCTAAGATTCCTGCATGACCAACTTGACATCCACTCCCAGCCCTGTGAATTCCATTGCCAGAAGCCAAACCTTGGGCGACATACTTAGGCGCACCGCTCAACGTCTTCCTGAAAAACCGGCCATTATTTGTGGTCAAACCGAATGGACTTATGCCCAATTCGACGCATTGGTAAACCGTTTGGCTGTGGGTTTGTTTGCCATGGGTATACAGACAGGCGACCATGTGGCGATGTTGGCGCGCAATTCCCACGGTTTTGCTGCCATGCGTTTTGCTTTGGCCCGAATGGGTGCTGTTTTGGTCCCCATCAACTTCATGCTCAAAGCCGATGAGGTGGCTTACATACTTCAACATGCCCAAGCGCGGGTGCTGGTCACCGACAGTGAACTCACGTCCTTGGCACAAGCCGCCGCTGCCTTGGATACCCAAGTGGCCGAGTTCATTTGGATACCTTCGGAAGCTGAGACGCTGCCAAGTCCTGGCATGCACAGCTTTCATACCTTGGCGGCCGCTGAGGGCGCTTTGCCAACGCCAGCTTTTTCAAGCGCCGATGTTTTGCAAATTGTTTACACCAGTGGCACCGAGTCAAGCCCCAAAGGTGCCATGCTGACCCATGACGCGGTACTGTGGCAATACGTGAGTTGTGTGATCAATGCCGAAATCCATACAAATGATTTGGCCTTGCATTCGCTGCCGCTGTATCACTGCGCGCAGCTGGATGTTTTTTTCGGACCGGCGGTCTATATGGGTAGCACCAACATCATCACAGCCAAGCCCACACCCGACAACCTATTGCCCTTGATCGAGCGTTTTGGCGTCACCAGTTTTTTTGCGCCGCCAACCGTTTGGATTGCTTTGCTGCGTTCGCCTTTGCTGGACGCGAACAAACTGCATACCTTGGTTAAAGGTTATTACGGCGCCTCCATCATGCCGGTTGAAGTATTGCGTGAACTGGCTTCACGTTTGCCCGGTGTGCGTTTATGGAATTTGTACGGTCAAACTGAAATTGCCCCCTTGGCTACCTTGCTAGGCCCTGAAGACCAATTGCGTAAACCCGGCTCCTGTGGCAAAGCGGTCATTCATGTGGAAACACGCGTGGTGGACGACAACATGTTCGATGTTCAAGCCGGCGGTGAGGTGGGTGAAATTGTTCACCGCTCGCCTCACCTCATGTTGGGTTACTACAAGGACGAAGAACGCACTCGGGCAGCTTTTGAGTCGGGATGGTTTCACAGCGGCGACTTGGCCACCATTGATGCAGAGGGCTTCATCACCGTGGTTGATCGTAAAAAAGACATGATCAAAACCGGTGGTGAAAATGTTGCCAGCCGAGAGGTGGAGGAAATGATTTACCGCCTGTCAGCTGTCAGTGAGGTGGCGGTGATTGGTTTACCAGACCCTAAATGGGTAGAGGCAGTCACTGCGGTGATTGTTGTCAAGCAAGGATTTGGCTTGGCTGAGGAAGAGGTGATGAAGCATTGCCAGCAGCACATGGCAGGGTTTAAATGTCCTAAGCGAATTATTTTTACCAAAGACTTACCCAAAAACCCCAGCGGAAAATTACTTAAGCGAGAACTGCGGCAACTTTACGCCTGAAGGTTTGTCCCTGGGCTTAATGCACCGTGTACCAAGGTGTGCCTAGCAAGGGGTCGGCCACCGGTATATCTTGCGCGCTGCAGCCTATGGCTTGGGACAAAACCATTTGCGCTAAGTCGGGTCGGTTATTGCGCTCGCTTAAATGTGCTGCCACCAACAGGTTCAAACCGTCGTGTTGCAAGTCGCTAGCCAATTGTGCTGATTCACTGTTGGACAAATGGCCCAGTCGACCTGAAATACGCTTTTTCAAAAATTCCGGGTAAGCCGATTGCGCAAGCAATTCGCTGTCATGGTTGCATTCCAGCAGCAATGCTTGGCAAGCCTTTAAAGCTTGCACCACATGCTCGCTGCCGTGTCCTAAATCGGTGACAACACCCAAACTGGTGTCGCCATCACTGCAACGAAGTTGCAGAGGTTCTCTGGCGTCATGGGGAACAGTGAAGGGCTGCAACTGCAAACTGCCAAGGCTCAGGGTTTGTCCATCTTTGACAAACTGCAGTTGCTCGCTAGGAAGTCCCCAGTCAAGCACGCCGCTGGCCAATGCGGTCCCCTTGCTCATCCATACTTGTAATGCCGATCGTTTGGCCAGTTGTTGGGTGTGACCGATGTGGTCTGCGTGTTCATGCGTGATAAAAACAGCGTCGAGGTCTTCCAGCCTTAAATCGGCCATGGCCATTCGACGCGACAACTCTTTCACGCTCAAGCCGCAATCAATCAATAGGCGAGACACCAAGGTGCCACAACGTGCTTCCACCAAGGTGGCGTTACCGGCGCTGCCACTGCCCAAGTTTTTGAACCGCAGCACTTAATTACTGCAATTCTTTGACCAGCAACTGTGCAATTTTTTGCGCGGTGGCCGATGCGTCAGGCTGGCCAGAGGCGTTCAAAATAGTGATGGTTGACGAAGTGTTGTTGGGGCTGATGATTTTCAGACGGTATTGCTGAGGACCCACATTGTTCTTGGAGGAACTGAATAATTTGCTGAAGAAACCTTCCTCGGCCTCATCCGGCATGTCCACATAACGCACAAAGTAAATACCTTGCTTGCGGTCACGGTCTTCCACAGTGAAGCCATTGCGGTCAAGCAGCACACCCACACGACGCCATGCCACATCAAAGCCTTGGTTGAAGCTCACCGCGGGTTTGCCATCCAGACTGATGAGTTGGCTCGAGCTCTTAGCAACGCCACCTTCAAAAGCCTTGGTGTTGTCAGCAGTTGTGGGTGCAAGCCTGAGCATGATGCGACGCAGAAACTCTTTTTCTAATTCGGGGTCATTGGCCCGGGGCTGCCACACCGTGCTTCTGGCGAGTTTGTCTGAGTAAACCTCGATCATGCCGCGGTGAACCACATACAACTCGGTGTGGTTGGATTCGGTGCGGTCTAAACGGATACGGAACTTATCGCGCTCGCCAGTGGAATACATACCATCGAGCACTTTGCCCAAATTGCGCCGAATAAAGTCTTGGGGCAATTTGGCGCGGTTTTCAGCCCATTCGGTTTCCATCACACCAATGGCTTGTTCATCGCGCTGCAGGCTGAAGCCTGATTCTTTCCAAAAATCGCGCACAGGAATCCACAGCTCTTCAGGAGGGCGAGCAATTTCAAGCCACATCTGGTTGCCCGAACGTTTGACTTGGATATCGGCCAAGGCCAAGGGGCTGGTGAGGGGGCCCGTATCTGGGGTTTTAGCGCCACCGAGATCATTGGCACTGATGGTCCCGCCGGGTACATCAAAACGTTTGTTGCGGGTGATTTTGCTTAGATCTGGAGGAACTTCCAGCGATGTAGGGGGTGGTGCTTCGGTTTGATTTTTGTAATTGACCTTATCGGTATCCATGACGGAGCCACAAGCGGCCAAACAACAGACCCACATCATCAGAGCTAAGCGGTGAAAAACAGCAGTTTTCGTTCGTTGCATTACAGGGTGTCCTCTGGGGGAATCAAATCAAGTCACAGTTGCGCATAGCGTTTTCCAACGCTGCTTGCAAGTGTGAGCTTAGGGGGGTCAGGGGCAAGCGCAAGGCAGGGCTGCAATGCCCCATGCGATGAACTGCCCATTTAACGGGAATGGGATTGGATTCGGTGAACATGTTTTTGTGCAGCACCAGCAACTGTCGTTGTATAGCCATGGCTTGCTGGGCATTGCCCGCCATAGCGGCAAGGCACAACTCATGCATCAGTTTGGGAGCGATGTTCGCCGTGACGCTGACATTGCCATGACCGCCGCACAGCATCAAAGCCACGGCTGTGCCATCGTCACCCGAATAAATGGAGAAGCCTTTAGGGGCATCATGAATCAGCCACTGCGCACGTTCAATATTACCGGTGGCTTCCTTGATGCCAATGATGCCGTCAATTTGCGCCAAACGCATCACAGTGTCGTGCTGCATATCGGCAACGGTTCGGCCAGGCACGTTGTACAAAACCATGGGCAAATCGACCGCTTCGGCGATGGCGCGAAAGTGTTGGTATTGGCCTTCTTGGGTGGGCTTGTTGTAATAGGGCACAACTTGCAGTTGGCAATCTGCACCCACTTGTTTGGCAAAGCGAGCCAACTCAATGGCTTCTGAGGTCGAGTTAGCGCCGCATCCCGCCATGATGGGTACGCGTCCGCTGGCTTGCTCAACAGACACACGGATGATTTCGCAATGCTCTTGAACAGACACGGTAGGCGACTCGCCCGTGGTGCCCACCACGCCAATGCAGTCAGTGCCTTGCTCGATATGCCAATCTATCAGTCGACGCAGAGCAGGGTAATCAATGCTGCCGTCTTCGAGCATTGGCGTGATCAAGGCCACGATGCTTGCACGTATGGGTTTCATTTGGGCTGGTAGGGCAATAAGGTTGATGCTGTCATTCTAGCTTTTCCCTGTTCCAGCAGAGCTGCCTGCGAAGCGTGTTGTGCGGTCTTGGCCGGGGAGTACAGCAACAACGCGTTGAACATACCTGTCAGGGGAGTTCAAAAACACATCCTCATAGGCCACGATTCTCATGTCTTGGCACATTTGTAAGAGCTCCCCATGCGCTAGCAAGAACTCTTCTCTGGAGGGTTTGCCAACAGTCTCATTGCCATGTGCAAAGGTTTCGTAAATCAAAACCCCATGGGGTTTGAGGCTTGCCAGTACATCTGCAAAGCCAGGTCGCCACAGGTAATTCGTGACAACCACTGCATCGAACTGCCGGCCTGAAAGAGGCCAAGGGGCGTTTTCCAAATCAGCGCATAAAGTTTCGCCAAAAGATTGGGCAGAGTTCAACGCATTTTCATCTCGGTCCACGCCCAGCACATGTAAGCCTTGGGTTTGCAAATACTGCATATGCCGGCCACTGCCACACGCCACATCCAGTACATGGGCTTGGTCGGGAATCAGGTGCGCCCAGCGCATCAGCCAAGGCGAGGGTGCTGGTACAGGTGGGTGTGTCAAATTGATGTGGGGCGAAATTCTTTTTTAACGGCTTTGAGCACCATGTGCTCGACCAACCAAGGCGCAAACAGTTTGAGCCAGCGGCCGATTTTGCCTTGCGCGGTCATGACCACTTCTCGCCGACGGCGAACCATGGCGTAAATAATGAGTCTTGCGCAGTCTTTCACTGGCATGGCTTTGTCTTCATGTAAGCCGCTCACGCCAGCGGTTTGTCCTTGGGCGTTCAGGCCATGGACGCGAATATTGGTAGCCACCACACCAGGGTAGGCGATGGTCACACTCACACCAGCGTCTTTGACTTCAGCGCGCAAAGCTTCAAAAAATCCCGTCATGGCAAATTTGCTGGCGCTGTAAGCGGTTCGCCCAGGAACACCGACTAAACCTGCCAAAGACGACACCGCCACGATACGGCCATGGCTTTGTTTCAGGTAAGGCAGTGCGGCATGGGTACAGCAGACCGCACCCCATAAATTGACCCGCATCAATTCTTCATACCAGCTGAGGGCTTGGGCATTCACGTCTTCAAACAAAGCATGGGCAGACACGCCTGCGTTGTTGATCAAAATATCCAAGCTACCCAACTGACTGACGGTGGTTTCTACCAAGTGACGACACTGTTGTTCATCGGTGATGTCGGTGGGCATGATGAGGGTGCGCGCACCCATGGCCATGCAGTCTGCGGCCACGGATTGCAAGCGAGCTGCGTTGCGCGCAGCCAGTACCAGCATGGCTTGTAAACCATGTCTGCGAGCGAGTTGGCGGGCCAGCTCAGCGCCTATGCCGTCGGATGCGCCAGTGATGATGATGTTGGGCATTTAAAAACACATCCACAGTTGATTGGCCACCAGAAGTGCGAACTCAGGTTGCAAGTACAAACTGAACACCCACGCCGCAAGACCGAAGGCAATAAGCCAACCCAGGGTGACAGGTAAGGCATGGTTTTTCATGCAGCTACAGGCGCGCGGGTAATAGCCGCCTCTCGCACAGGCAGGTTGATGAGTGTGGCAAAGATGCTCAAGGCGATGGTGAGGTACCAAACTTGGTCATAGCTGCCGCTGCGGTCGTAAATCAGTCCACCCAGCCAAACACCTAAAAAGCTGCCCACTTGATGGCTGAGAAACACAAAACCACTCAGCATGGACAAGTGTGAAACGCCAAAGATTTGCGCGATCAAGGCGTTGGTGACCGGCACGGTAGAGAGCCACAACAAACCCATGGTGGCCGCGAAGATGTAAACGCTTAAAGGGGTGATGGGCAAGCTGATGAAAATAGCAATGATGATGCCGCGCGCCAAGTAAATGCCCGACAAAATTTTGTGTTTCGCAATGACTTGTCCTAGGCTGCCTGCAGCATACGTACCAAAAATATTGAACAAACCAATGAGTGCCAAGGCGGTGCTGGCAAGCTGGGGTGACATGCCTTGGTCTTTCAAAAAGCTGGGCAAATGCACGCCAATAAACACCACTTGAAAGCCGCACACAAAATAGCCCGCCATCAACAGCTGAAAACTGCGGTAACCAAAAGCTTCGCGCAAAGCCTGCCAAATGCTTTGGTGGCGCGGTGGTACTTGGCCAGTGGCAAAGCCGTGTTCACGCAGGCCTAAGCTCAAGGGCAAGATGATCAAAACGCCCACTGCCAAGATAACCAACGCTTGTTGCCAACCCCATTCAGTGATCAGCATGGACTCGGTGGGCACCATTAAAAATTGTCCAAATGAACCTGCTGCAGACACCACGCCCATGGCCCATGAGCGACGCTCAGGTGCAATATTGCGGCCAATCACCCCGAACACCACAGCAAAAGTGGTGCCCGCTTGGGCCGCGCCGACCATCACGCCGGCGAACAGCACAAGCGAGGCGGGACTTGCGGCATATGCCATGCCAAACAGACCCAGCGCATAAGCCAATGCGCCAATGATGATGACGCGAAAAGCACCATAGCGGTCGGCCAGCATGCCGGAGAAGACGCCAATCAAACCCCAACTGATGTTTTGCACGGCTATGGCCATTGCAAAGTCTTCGCGGCCCCAGCCCATGGATTGGGTCATGGGTTGCATCCACAAGCCAAAGCCGTGTCGAATGCCCATGGCGATGCTGACGATCAACGCGCCGCAGACAAGGACTTGCCACAAGGGCAGGTTTTTGGGTGTTTGGGACATGGCTTGACTGTAACGATTTTGGGTTTCATGATGAGAGAGTCGCAGCCTCACTGTGGTTTTGTCCAGTGGCGTCATATGGCTTGTCTACAATCGCGCCCCATGGCCACCAAACAACCCGAATATTCCGAAGGCTCGATACGCGTTTTGAAAGGCTTGGAGCCTGTCAAGCAGCGCCCGGGCATGTACACCCGCACCGATAACCCCTTGCACATCATTCAAGAGGTGATCGACAACGCGGCAGATGAAGCGCTGGCCGGCCACGGCAAAAAAATCACGGTGCAACTGCATAGCGACGCCTCCATCAGCATTGAAGACGATGGTCGCGGCATCCCGTTTGGCATGCATCCTGAAGAGAAAGCGCCGGTGATTGAATTGGTGTTCACCCGACTGCATGCGGGTGGTAAGTTCGACAAAGGCCAAGGTGGGGCTTATAGTTTTTCGGGTGGTTTGCACGGCGTGGGCGTGAGCGTGACCAACGCCTTGGCCAAGCGCATGGAGGTCACCTCTTACCGTGAAGGCCAAGTGGCGCATCTGGTGTTTTCAGGCGGCGACGTCGTGGAAAAACTCAAGCTGCGTAAACATGAAGCGGGCGAGCGCAGACAAGGTACGGTGGTGAGGGTGTGGCCGGACGCCAAATATTTCGAGTCTGCCAACCTGCCGCTGCAAGAGTTGATTCACCTGTTACGCAGCAAAGCGGTATTGATGCCTGGCGTCAGCGTCACCTTGGCGCAAGAAAAATCCAAAGACAGCCAAACCTGGCTTTACAAAGGGGGCCTGAGCGACTACCTCACGCAAACCTTGAGCCACGACCCGTTCATTCCTCTTTTTGAGGGAGAAGGTTTTGCCGATGCGGGTCACGAGACTTACGCCGAAGGCGAGGGCGCGGCTTGGTGTTTGGCCTTTACTGAAGACGGCTCGCCGGTTCGCGAAAGCTATGTCAACCTCATCCCCACCAGCGCGGGGGGGACACACGAAAGCGGCTTGCGCGACGGCCTGTTTAACGCGGTAAAAAGTTTCATCGACTTGCACGCATTGCTGCCTAAGGGCGTGAAGTTGTTGCCCGAAGATGTATTTGCCCGCGCCAGTTTTATTTTGAGCGCCAAGGTGCTAGATCCTCAATTTCAAGGGCAAATCAAAGAGCGTTTGAATTCGCGTGACGCTGTGCGTTTGGTGTCTAGCTTTGTCAAACCGTCATTGGATTTGTGGCTCAACGCGCATGTGGATTACGGCAAAAAACTCGCCGAGTTGGTCATTCGCGCCGCGCAGTTGCGCCAAAAAGCCGGGCAAAAAGTAGAGAAGCGCAAAGGCTCGGGCGTGGCGGTGTTGCCTGGCAAGCTGACCGATTGCGAAAGCCGCGACTTGGCGCATAACGAAATATTTTTGGTCGAGGGCGACAGTGCAGGCGGCAGCGCCAAGATGGGGCGTGACAAAGAAAGCCAAGCCATACTGCCGCTGCGAGGCAAGGTGCTCAATACCTGGGAGGTGGAGCGAGACCGCTTGTTTGCCAACAACGAGGTACACGACATTGCGGTGGCGATTGGCGTGGATCCGCACGGCCCCAATGACGAACCCGACCTCAGTGGCTTGCGCTACGGCAAGGTGTGCATCTTGAGTGATGCCGATGTGGACGGCTCGCATATTCAAGTGCTGCTGCTCACCTTGTTTTTCAGGCACTTCCCCAAGTTGATTGAGACAGGTCATGTGTATGTGGCGCGTCCTCCTTTGTTCAGGGTGGATGTGCCCGCACGCGGCAAAAAACCGGCGAGCAAAGCTTATGCCCTTGATGAAGGTGAGTTAACAGCCATTTTGGACAAAAGCGCCAAAGAGGGTGTGCCGCGTGAGAAATGCAGCATCAGCCGCTTCAAAGGTTTGGGCGAAATGAACGCCGAACAATTATGGGACACCACTTTGAACCCCGACACCCGCCGCTTATTGCCGGTGCAATTGGGCGTTTTAGACTTTGCCCAAACCGAAGGCATGATCACCCAGTTGATGGGCAAAGGCGAGGCCGCAGCGCGGCGTGAACTGATGGAGTTGCATGGCGACACCATTGAAATTGATGTTTGACACCTATGAGTGATACACCTGTTGCAGACCTGAACGCCTCGTCCGAATCCGACGACGGCATCGCCTTAGGCCATTACGCCCAACGCGCTTACCTTGAATACGCCTTGAGCGTGGTCAAGGGCCGCGCCTTGCCCGATGTGTGCGACGGCCAAAAGCCGGTGCA
>CANLWQ010000060.1 GCA_947494405.1 Comamonadaceae bacterium
AAAACTTACCCGCAGTTCTTCCAATAGCCAGCGCAATTCCAACATGCGTGCATCGGCTTGGCCTTTGCGCTCGGCCAGTAAGCGCCAATATTTTTGCTCCAAGGGTTTGAGCTCAGTCATGCGCAGCGCATCACGGGCGGGGTCTGCGCGGTATTTTTCTAGCCGCAAGCTGATGGCTTTGAGGTAACGCGCAAAGTGTTGCAACTGCGGCCAAGGGGTGACGCTCAGGAAATTTTTCGGCAGCAGGCGTTGCAGTTGTTGAGCGCAGTCTGAGGTCGCGTCAGGCGCGTTTTTCGTGTCCTTGATTTTTCGGGTGGCAGCACCAAACTCCAACAACACGCTGCCAGCGAGCCGCGCTACTTCATTGGCTATCAGGGTGAGGCGTGACCTGCCTTCTTCTATGCGACGCGTGAAGCTGGCCTCGTCGTTAGGCAAGGGCTCCACCAAAAAAGCGCGCTCCAACGCGACTTCGATGATCTGGGTTTTCAGTTCATCGGCTGTGCCCAAACTCATGTAAGCCACCGACATTTTTTGCAAATCGGGAATGTTTTTTTCCAAGTACTTCAATGCGTCCTTGATTTGCAGCGCAAACAGCCTAGCCAAGCCTTTGCGGTTCTTGGCGGCAGCTACGTCGGGTTCGTCAAATACCTCGATGCCAACGGCGTCACCCATATCGACCAGCGCCGGAAAGCCCACCAAAGTCTGCCCGCCTTTGCTGATTTCCATCAACTCGGGAAGTTCGCCAAAAGTCCAGCTTGTGTGGCGCTGAGTAATTGGAGTAATTGGGGTCAGATTCCGATTATTGGTGTCAGAGCCCGAGTTTTGCTTTGCAAAATCGGGGTCTGACCCTAATTTCGAATAATTGGGATCTGACCCCGATTTCTCCAGCTTCAAACCGGCGAGCGCCTGAAACGCGCCACGCGCTTGGCTGCCCAGTTCAGCTTTGAGAGCACCCAAATTACGGCCCATGCCCAGTTGCCTGCCGTGCTCGTCCACCACTTTGAAGTTCATGAAAAAGTGGGCGCTCAACATGTCCAATTTGAAGTCGCCTCGCTTGACATCCAAGCTGGTCTGGTCGCGCACTTTTTTCAGCAGCACATCAGTAAGTGCACCCGCACCAAACACCTCGGGCACCGACAGTTCTGCGGCAAGCCGCGCAGCGCTCTCAGGCAAGGGCACAAAGCGGCTGCGAGGGCGTTGCGGCAGGCTTTTCAAAAGTGCTTGAATTTTGTCTTTCAACATGCCAGGCACCAACCACTCGGCGCGGTCTTCGCTGACTTGGTTGAGCACAAACAACGGCACCGTCACGGTCACGCCGTCTTTGGGGTCGCTGGGCTCGTGTAAATAGCTGGCTTGGCAATCGGTGCCGCCCAAGCGCAGTATTTTGGGAAACGCCTGCGCAGTGATGCCCACGGCTTCATGGCGCATCAAGGCCTCGCGGGTCATCAACAGCGGCTCGCTTGCATCCCCCGCTGCAGAGCGGCGACGCAGTTCATCGCGGTGCCAGCGCTCCAGCGTCTTGCAGCTGTTCACATCCTCGGGCAAATGCTGCTCGTAAAACGCTTGAATCATGGTCTCGTCGACCAGCACATCTTGGCGGCGCGACTTGTGCTCCAGTTCCATCACCTGCGAGATGAGTTTTTTATTAGCAGCCATAAAGGCCAGCGGGGTTTGCCACTGCGCTTCTACCAGCGCTTCGCGAATAAATATTTGACGCGCCAACACCGGATCGGCCTTGGCAAACGGCACGCGCCTGCCGCTGTAGACCACCAAGCCATACAGCGTGGCTCGCTCAAACGCCACCACATCGCCATGCCGCGATTCCCAGTGCGGGTCCAGCAATTGTTTTTTCAACAGGTGTTCGCCCACCTGCTCTAACCAAGTGGGCTCAATATTTGCAATGCCACGTCCAAATAAGCGCGTGGTTTCTACCAGCTCTGCACACACCAGCCACTTACCCGGCTTTTTACGCAAATGAACCCCTGGGTGGCGGTGGAACTTGATGCCGCGAGCACCTAAATAAATATCTTCTTCATCTTGCTTGTAGCCAATATTGCCCAGCAAGCCGCTCAGCATAGACAAATGCAGTTGCTCATAACTGGCGGGCTGCTCATTCATGACCCAGCGCTGCTCTTTCACCACCGTCAAGAGTTGACTGTGCACATCACGCCATTCGCGCCATCGTCGGATATTGATGAAGTTTTGCCGCAGCAAGTTTTCATGCTGGCGGTTGGAGAGTTTGTGGCTTTCGCCCTCACCGCCTTTGGAAGTTTGCAGCCAATCCCATAAACGCAAATACCCGCTGAACTCGCTTTTGTCGTCCTTGAACTTGGCGTGCGCTTGGTCGGCTTGGGTTTGCGCAGCCATGGGGCGGTCGCGCACATCTTGCACGCTCAACGCCGAGGCGATGATCAGCACCTCGTTCAAGCTTTGCCGTTCACGCGCCGCCAAAATCATGCGGCCTACCCGTGGGTCTAAAGGCAACTTGGAGAGTTCTTTGCCAATGGGCGTGAGGCTGTTGTCGTCCAGCACAGCGCCTAGTTCATTCAGCAACTGAAAACCATCCGAGATGGCTTTGGGACGTGGGGCTTCCAAAAAGGGAAAGTCGGCGACCTCGCCCAAACGCAAAGACATCATGCGCAAGATCACGCCCGCCAATGAACTGCGCAGAATTTCCGGCTCGGTAAAACGCGGACGGCCGCTGTAGTCTTTCTCGTCGTACAAGCGTATGCAAATACCGTCTGCCACGCGACCGCAGCGTCCGGCGCGTTGGTTGGCCGCGGCTTGGCTGATGGGTTCCACCAAAAGTTGTTCCACCTTGCTGCGAAAACTGTAGCGTTTCATACGCGCCAAACCCGCGTCAATCACATAGCGTATGCCCGGCACGGTCAGCGAGGTTTCGGCCACATTGGTAGCGAGCACGATGCGTGGTGCGCCCCCCGTCTCAAACACCTGCTCTTGCTCGGCTTGCGACAAGCGTGCAAACAAGGGCAGCACCTCCACATGACGGGTGTAGGCGTTGTGGGTCAAGTGGCCGCGCAGGTGCTCGGCTGCGTCGCGAATTTCCCGCTCGCCTGGCAAAAACACCAAGATGTCACCTTTAGGTGAGCCGGTCCACAACTCGTCCACCGCGTCAGAGATGGCGTTGCCCAAGTCGTATTCGCGGCTTTCTTCCCAAGGCCGGTAACGCATTTCAACGGGAAAGGTGCGCCCCGACACCATCAGCACGGGTGCTGGGCCCTTGGCTGAAGCGAAATGTTGGGCAAAACGGTCAGCATCAATGGTGGCCGAGGTGACGATGATTTTCAGGTCGGGACGACGCGGCAAGATTTGCTTGAGGTAGCCCAATAAAAAGTCGATGTTCAGACTGCGCTCATGCGCCTCGTCGATGATCAGGGTGTCATAGGCCAGCAAAAGCGGATCGGTTTGCGTCTCTGCCAGCAAGATACCGTCGGTCATCAGCTTCACAGAAGCGTCACGTGACAGCTTGTCTTGGAAACGCACTTTGAAGCCCACCACCTCGCCCAGCGGGGTTTTCAGCTCCTCGGCAATGCGCTTGGCAACCGAGGTGGCCGCGATGCGGCGGGGCTGGGTGTGGCCGATGATTTGGCGACGCTGTTTGCGATGGTTGCGATGGGGGTCAGGGCCCGAGTTTTGCTGCGCAAAATCGGGGTCTGACCCCGATTTCCAGCCACCCCTACCTAATGCCAAAGCCATTTTGGGGAGCTGGGTGGTTTTGCCCGAACCGGTTTCACCGCACACGATGATGACCTGGTGCGCCTGCATGGCAGCCATGATGTCCTCGCGCCGCTCGCTGACGGGCAGGTTTGCAGGGAATTCAATGGCCAAGGGCTTGGAAGGTGCAGGCGTTGTCACGGAGCAAATTATCCCACGACACTGGTTCACGTGCTACACTTGTTTACGTGAACCAGTGTTGTCGGAGCTTTTACATGGCCAATCTCACCATTTCTTTAGACGAAAACCTCATCAAACTCGCTCGCATCAAAGCGATTCAAGAAGGCACTTCGCTCAGCGCCAAGGTGCGCGAAATGCTGGCGGCCTATGTTCGCCAAGACCTGCCAATCACCCCTTTGGCCATTCCCAAGCTACCGGTCTCCAACGCCACCGGCGGTCTGATGCCAGGCATTGATCCCAGCAGTAACCGCTCCTATTACGAAGCCATGGATGCTGATTTAGACATCCTTAAACTCAGATGACACCCGATGTGAACGTACTGATCTCGGCATTTCGTCCAGACCATCCGCACCACACACCGGCCCGCACTTGGCTGGACGAAGCGCTGCTTCAAACCTCCACCGGCCGCGCAAGCTTGATGCTGATGGGCATGGTGGTGACAGGTTTTTTGCGCATCACCACCAACCCCAAAATCTTTAAACAAACCGATCCTTTGGCAGATGCGTGCAATTTTGTCGACAGCTTGCTGAGTCGCCCAGGGGTGCAGTTTCAGCCGCAATCCGCTTCTTGGCCCAACTTGAGTCAACTGTGTTTTACCCAAGATATCAAGGGGGACCTGATCACGGACGCATGGATCGCAGCCACGGTCATGCAATCTGGTGAGACACTCTGCACATTCGATCGCGACTTCCAAAGACTGCTGCCTTCAAACCAACTTATTCTGCTCAAGCCTTAACAACACCACCCATGTCCACTGTCTTTAACTTCACCTTTGTCCCTTGGTTCCGCTCGGTCGCGCCCTACATCCATATGCACAGAGGCAAAACCTTTGTGGTGGCCATTGCGGGCGAAGCAATCGAGGCGGGCAAGTTGCCCAGCTTGGTGCAAGATTTGGCTCTCATCCAAAGCATGGGTGTGAAGGTGGTGCTGGTGCACGGCTTTCGCCCTCAGGTCAATGAGCAATTACTGGCCAAAGGCCACACACCCAAATACTCTCACGGCATGCGCATCACCGACAGCGTGGCCCTGGATTGCGCCCAAGAGGCAGCTGGACAACTGCGCTATGAAATTGAAGCGGCGTTCAGCCAGGGTCTGCCCAACACCCCCATGGCGGGCGCAACAGTGCGTGTGATCTCAGGCAACTTCATCACCGCCAAGCCAGTAGGCATACTGGACGGCGTAGATTTTCAACACTCTGGCTTGGTGCGCAAAGTTGATGTGGCCGGCATTGTGCAAACCTTGAATCTAGGCTCCATGGTGCTGTTATCGCCCTTTGGTTTTTCCCCCACCGGAGAAGCTTTCAACTTGACCATGGAAGAAGTGGCTACATCAGTGGCCACCGCCCTGCATGCCGACAAGCTGATTTTTGTTACCGAAGTGCCTGGGGTGCGCATCAAGCCCACCGAACCTGCGGGAGAAGACAACCCCATAGACACAGAAATTCCGCTGGAAGAAGCGCAACAACTGTTGGCCCGCTTGCCCATGGCTACCCAGCCCAGCGATATTGGTTTTTATTTGCAGCATTGTGTGAAAGCCTGCAAGTCGGGTGTGGAGCGAAGCCACATCTTGCCTTTTAACGTTGATGGTGTGCTGTTGCTGGAAATCTATGTGCACGACGGCATTGGCACCATGGTGGTGGACGAGCGCTTAGAGAGCTTGCGTGAAGCCACCTCCGACGACTTGGGCGGCGTGTTGCAGCTGATCGAGCCGTTTGAAAATGACGGCACATTGGTGCGCCGCGAACGAACCGAGATTGAACGCGATATTGGTGAATACACCGTCATCGAACACGATGGGGTTATCTTTGGCTGCGCTGCTTTGTACCCCTACCCAGAAAACCACACGGGTGAAATGGCGGCACTCACTGTGTCGCCGCATTCACAAGGTCAAGGCGACGGCGAAAAGATCTTGCGTCGTATCGAGCAACGCGCCAGAGCCAAAGGCTTAAAGAGTATTTTTGTGCTAACCACCCGCACCATGCATTGGTTTTTAAAACGTGGATTTATTCAAGCGCCCATAGACTGGTTGCCGGAAGCGCGACAGCGCAAATACAACCTTGACCGCAAAAGTGTGGTGCTGGTTAAAAAATTAACTTGAATTTTGAAAGCTTGTGCGTCATTAACCGTTCACATACAGACACTACAACCTTGGCAAAGAGTTCAAGAAGTTTTTTTCAACCCAACCAAGGAGTTTGCACATGGAAGACACTAAGCACGAAGAGTTTGCCGAATTGGTAGAGGAATACGAAGAAGAGTTTGAATCTCCTGATGAGTGCCATCGCATGGCGGCTTACCACCTCACACAAGCGGCCAAGCACCATGAAATTGCTGCTGAAGCCTACTCGAATGACGACCAAGTCACTTGCGACTTGCATGCCTATCGCGCTTACAAACACCAGCTCAATGCTCAACAATATGCCGAAATGGCTGCCATGGATGTGGGTGACATTGACGTGATCGATGAATCTCACGCAGACTGACGCGTTTTGTGAGGATGGGTTTCAAAAGCTTTTCCTCAGCATGGTTGACATGAGCGAGTTATTTCAATAGATTAGAAACTCTTTCAGAGTCTCAGGATCAACCATGCGTATAGCGTCATTTGTAGGCCAAAAAGGTGGCGTTGGCAAAAGCACCCTCGCCCGCGTGTTGGCAGTTACGGCGGCTAGAAAAGGCCACCAAGTTCTGCTGGGTGACTTCGATCTTGAGCAACTGTCCTGCATAGAGTGGAGCGCCACACGCCTGCGCAACGGTATAGAACCCGATATCGAAACCCGCGCTTTCAAAAGTTTGAAAAAACTTAAAAAAACGGTTGAGAACTTCGATCTTGTGGTGGTTGATACACGCGGCTTGGCGGATGAACTCACCACCGATGTCAGCCAAGAAAGCGATGTGGTGTTTCTGCCCACCGGCACATCCATGGATGATTTAAGACCCACATTGGCTTTGGCCCGCCGTTTGGCGAAGTCACGCAAGGTGGGCAACAAAATTGTGTTGGTGCTCTCCAAAGTGGGTCGCTCCGAGCGACTGCTAGAAATTGCCAGAAGCGTGATTGAAGAAGCTGGCTTTGATGTGTTGGACAACATCTGGCCTGAGCGCGACGGTTTCCAATCCGACCTTGACATGGGACGCGCTGGCAGCGAGACACATAACCCGCATTTGCGCGAAGCCGCCCTGGGGATTGAAGCTAACTTGCTCGCACTGGCATTGGGATACAAGGCATAAGTTGAATACAAACACCTCTATAGAAACAGAATTGAAGTTTCATGTTCCCAAGTCTGCTGTCGCCTCATTTGAAAAAGCACTCCAACGCGGCGCTACGCAAACCCTGGTTTTAAAAGCACTTTATTTTGATACAGCGGGGCGACATCTTGCCCGGCAAAAAATCGCGCTGCGCTTGCGACTGGAAAATGACCAATGGATTCAAACCTTGAAAATTGCGGTCGGCCAGTCAATGCTCACCCGCATTGAATTGAATCACCCGCGCCCCAGCCCAGACTTGGATTTATCCGTTTACGCTGGCACACCAGCGGAATCGGTCATTGCTCACCTGAGTGAACCACTGTCAGTCAGTTATGAAACGCAGGTATCACGTTTGATGCGTTTGGTTCGCACCCCTGTGGGCGCGGTTGAAGTTGCCTACGATCGCGGCTTTGTGCGTGCCGGCGGCCTGGATTTACCCATCTGCGAAGTTGAGTTGGAACTTAAGCTGGGAGGAGTCGCCGCACTTTTTTCCTTGGCCAGCCAATGGCAACTAAATCACGGACTGGTGATGGACGCGAGAAGCAAGGCCGAAAGAGGCGATCTTTTGGCAAGACTGAACCACAAGCTCACAGAGATTGACACCCAAGGCACTGAGAACCCAAGCCACTTGAAAGCGCTGGAGGTTGACAAGTTTTGGTCTGCACGAAACGCTAAACCCATCGCGCTTGTGGCGGACATGAGCGCAAGCCAAGGTTTGCAATGCGTGATGGCCGAGTGTTTGGAGCAGATCATCCGCAACTCGGCGGTGCTGGCACACATCGACACCATGGGTATCCATACGCTTGACACCACCGAACATGTGCATCAGTTGCGTGTGGGCATTCGCAGAATGCGCACAGCCTGGTCATTGTTCAAAGACCTGTGCGAATTACCCACGCAGGCGCAAAGAGACGGCATTAAAAAATACTTTGCCTTGCTAGGTGGTTCGCGTGACAACAATGTGCTTCTTAACGATTTGTTGCCTTTGCTGATTGAGGCTGGCCAGCCAACCTTGAATTTGCAAGAACAGGTGGTTGAAGACCATGCAAGCTCGGTAGCGCAAGACCCGTTGTTTCAGTCTTGGCTGGTGCAAATGAGTGCGTTCGTCCATTCCCCAGCACCTTCGTCTGGCATGTCGATTCCAAGCGTGCATCCGCAAAGGCTCACGAAAATTATGCTGCCCAAGCTCAGAAATTGGCACCGCAAGATTTTGAAAGAGGGTTTACATTTTGCGGATTTGGGCACAGAGGCCAGACATGAGTTGCGTAAAAGGGTTAAAAAACTCAGGTACGCATTGCAATTTACCGATGCATTGCTGCCGCACAAACAACTCAAGCCCTACTTGAAAGATCTCGCCAAGGTACAAAACATATTGGGTGAGATGAATGATTTGACCAATGCGCAAGAAAAATTCGCCACGCTCAGAGACTCTCAACCCAGCGCGTGGTTTGCCTGCGGTTGGATCACTTACAAGTTAGACCAGTTGCAAACAGATGCTGAGAATGCATTTCGCAAACTGTCATCCAACCCTTATTGGGATTGAGCTCTGTCTTTGTAGCGCAAGACCGCAAATACCAGCAGCCAGACCGCGGTTGCCATGAACGCCACGAAAGACCAGTTGGCGATGGAGCCACCTAGAAAAGTCCAGTCCACTTTAGAGCAGTCACCGCCGCCTCGAAAAATCATGGGTATGGCTCTTTGCAGGGGAAAAGATTCAACCATGCCGTAAAAATCTCGCCCGCAGCTGAGCACTTCGGGCGGGTACCACTGCAACCAACTTTGGCGGGCCGCCACAAACGCGCCGCCCAAAGCCAGCACCGAGGCCAAGACAGCCATCACATGGCCGCGCCACCCTTGGTGCCAAAACACCGCGACCAAGGCAATCACGGCGACGCCTGTCATGGCGTAGCGCTGCACGATGCACATGGGGCAAGGCTCCAAGCCCACCACATGTTGCAAATACAGGCCAAATGCAAACATAGCGATCCAAGCCAAGGCCACCAAGCCCCAAGTGATGCGAGGAGAGAGCGAACGCATAAAAGTCAAAAACATGAAATCAACCCGTTTGTGAAGCATTCAGTCTAGCGCTTTTGCATTACTCGCCAATACCCTTGTGTTCAAAGCCCTG
>CANLWQ010000061.1 GCA_947494405.1 Comamonadaceae bacterium
GCAATTTCATCAATGGCGAGCTGTGGGGGCGCGCAGCCGACCCCAGCTTGCCCTGGGCCATGGTGTTTCCGCAAAGTGGCAGTTTGCTGCCAAGGCATCCCTCGCAGATCTACCAGTTTTTACTCGAGGGTTTGTTGTTGTTTGCGCTGCTGTGGTGGCAGGCGCGGCGTCCCCAGCCTACCGGCTGGATATCGGGCTTGTTTTTAAGCGGCTATGGCCTCACGCGCTTTATTGCCGAGTATTTCCGCGAACCTGACGCGCATTTAGGCTTGCTGGCGCTGGGCTTGAGCATGGGCCAATGGCTGTGTGTGCCCATGCTGCTGGTGGGTGTGGCCATGATGGTGTGGGCCAGGCGGCGGGTTGTTAGCTAAACATTGAAGCCGTGAACGCCAATCTTTACCTTGCCTTGCGACAAGGCTTTCCCGCCGACCTAGACCAGATCGCTATTCAAACCGATCAAGGCTTGCGCTACAGCTGGCGCGACTTGGAACGCGGCAGCGCCATGCTGGCCAATTGGCTGGAAAGCTTGCATCTGCCCAAGGGCTCTCGGATTGCGGTGCAGGTAGACAAATCGGTAGAGGCCTTGATGCTGTTCTTGGCCAGCTTGCGTGCCGGCCATGTGTTTTTGCCGCTCAACCCGGCCTACCAAAGCGCCGAGTTGGCTTATTTTGTGAAAGACGCTGAGCCGGCGGTGGTGGTGTGCACGCCGGCCAACTTTGGATGGGTCAGCAAACTGGCCTTCCAAATGGGCACCCGCTATGTGCTGAGCTTGGATGACCAACGCGGAGGCAGCTTGCTGGCGCGGGCCGCGCACCACAGCGACCAGCACACACCTGTTATGCGCGAGCCGCAAGATTTGGCGGCTATTTTGTACACCAGTGGCACCACGGGACGCAGCAAGGGCGCCATGCTGAGTCACGCCAATTTGCACAGCAGCGCCGAGTGTTTGCACAACTACTGGGGCTTTGGTTCGCAAGATGTGCTGCTGCATGCTTTGCCCATCTTCCATGTGCACGGTTTGTTTGTGGCCATCCATGCGGCATTGCGAAGTGGTGCCACTATGTTGTGGCACGCCAAGTTTGAGCCTTTACGCGTGTTGGCCGATTTGGCTGGCGCCACGGTGTTCATGGGCGTGCCCACTTTTTACACCCGCTTGCTGGCCTTGCCCGAGTTGAACCCACAGGCTTGCGCCAAGATGCGTTTGTTTATTTCGGGTTCTGCGCCCATGTTGATTGACACCTTCCAGCAATGGCAGCAACGCACCGGCCACACGGTGCTAGAGCGTTACGGCATGAGCGAAACCTTGATGTTGACCTCTAACCCTTATGCGGCTGACCAGCGCTTCGCGGGGCAGACTGAACGGGTGGGCGGCAGTGTGGGTTTTCCCTTGCCAGGTGTGTCGTTGCGCATAGCCGATGCACAGCACCAAGAGGCGGCCTTGGGTGAGGTGGGCAGCATACAGGTGAAAGGTGCGAATGTGTTTGCCGGTTACTGGCGCATGCCCGACAAAACCGCGCAAGAGTTCACGCCTGACGGTTTTTTCATCACTGGCGATATGGGCACCCGCGATGCACAAGGCTATGTGCGCATCGTGGGGCGCAGCAAAGACCTCATCATCAGTGGGGGGCTGAATGTGTATCCGGTGGAAATTGAAGAAGCTTTGAATCAGTTGCCGGGAGTGCTTGAAAGCGCTGTGGTGGGTGTGCCCCACCCCGACTTTGGCGAAGTGGGCTGCGCCTTTGTATTAGCCCAGTCTGGCGCTGTGTTGGATTCGTCAGCCTTGCTGCTTGCGTTGAAGGATCAACTGGCCAACTTCAAAGTGCCCAAACAATGCTTTGTTCTGTCTGAGTTGCCCCGCAACGCCATGGGTAAGGTGCAAAAGAACCTGCTGCGCGAAATGGTCAAACAATTGGAACAATTGGGGTCAGATCCCAATTAATTAATCGGGGTCTGACCCCAATTAAATACGGCTCAGCGAGACCTCTGTATGGCCTCACCCAACTCAATCACCGCCAAGGCGTAATAGCTGCTGCGGTTGTAGCGGGTGATAACAAAGAAGTTATCGGTGCCAGCAATGTAAGAGGGTGGGTTGTCGGCATTGAACAATTGCACCAAAGCCAGGGGCTGGGCGTAGCCATCCGCTGCCAACACCTCGACTTGCTTGTCTTGCAAATGCGTAAGCGACCAAGTGGGAATGATGTCGGGGGCCAAGAGCGCGGCCAAATCGGCTTCGTTGGCGTTGACCTTCACTTCGAAATGGCTGGGCATGCCGGTTTGCCAACCGTAAGCCTGAAAGTAATGCGCCACCGAGCCAATCGCGTCGACTGGGCTGCCCGATAAATCGATGCGCCCGTCGCCATCAAAATCCACTGCAAATTTCGCAATGCTGGATGGCATGAACTGGGGCAAACCACTGGCGCCCGCATAGCTGCCCAATTGCTTTTTCAAGCGGGCTTGCTTGCGCAGTTGTTGCAAGTGGTGGCCCAACTCGTCCTCGAAAAAAGCCTGACGCTCGGCGGCGTAAGGATGTTCCTTGGGAAAGGCCAAGCTCAAGGTGGTCAAAGTGTCCAGTACTCTGAACTGCCCAAGGTGTTGGCCGAAATAGGTTTCTACGCCCAGCACACCCAGCACGAAGCTGGCGGGCACGCCGTAGCTTGTTTCTGCGCGTTGCAATGTGTCTGCGTATTGCTGTGCAAACGCCACGCCCGCTTGAATACGCTGGGTTTGCAAAAACCGCGCGCGGTAAGCCTGCCAATTTTTGCTGCTGGGCACGCTTGGCGGCAAAACCATTTGCGGGACTTGCGGCAAGAAACGCGCAGCAGCAATTTGTTGCTGCACCCAAGCTTTGGGCAACTGCCTGTCTGCACTCAGGCGTGTGGCCAAGTCTTTCACTGCAGCGGTATTGCCCCAAGCTTTGCCCATCTTTACTTTGGCTTTAGCTGACTTAGCTGCTTTGGCTGATTTAGCCGCCTTGGCCTTTGCGGTGGGTTTATCGCGGGCTGTTGCCGTGCTTGGTGCGAGGCTGAAAACCAAGAAAAACAAGCCTATCAAGCAGGCTGTGGTGCGCGAAAGCAGAGGTCTGAAAACTGTCATGTGGACGAGTGTAGCCAAGCCTTGCTTCATGCTCGCGTGTTAAGCTGATTTCACATGGATACATTGATCTTATTTGTCTCGCCTTGGTTGCAAACCGATGTGCAACCCCTGCTACTTAAAGAGCTTGCATTGCTGGCATTGGTGTTGGTGCTGGCTTGGTTTATTACTCACCAACTCAGTCGCTTTGCCAGCATGGGCTCAGTGTTGTTTGGGCGCAGTGTGGTCGATGGCGTGTTGTTTCCAGTGTGTGCGCTGGCCTTGGCTTATGTGGTGCAAGTGGTGTTTCTCAAGCAGCAAGCACCTATGTTGTTCAAGCTCGCCATTCCTGTGCTGTGGTCGCTTGCCCTGATTCGCTTGTGCGCACGGGTATTGATGGCGGTGTTTCCTGTGTCACCCATGGCGCAACTTACCGAGCGGCTGATTTCTTGGCTGGCTTGGGGCGTGGCGGTGTTGTGGATCACCGATTTTCTGCCGCTGGTGGCTCACGAGATGGAGCAGGTGAAACTGAGTTTTGGCAAAACCCGTTTGGATGTGCGCACTTTGCTCGAAGGCGTGTTGTCTTGCGGTTTGGTGTTGGTTCTCAGCCTGTGGCTGTCGGCCACCATAGAGCAGCGGGTGTTGGCGCACACGGTGAGTGATTTATCCATGCGCAAAGTCGCCGCCAATTTGCTGCGGGCTTGTTTGTTGTTGTTGGGTTTATTCATTGCTTTGTCTGCCGTGGGGGTAGACCTCACCGCTTTATCGGTGCTGGGCGGCGCTTTCGGTGTGGGTCTGGGTTTGGGCCTGCAAAAATTGGCCGCCAATTACGTCAGCGGTTTTGTAGTGCTGGTCGAGCGCTCGGTGCGTATTGGCGACTACATCAAAGTAGACGGCCTAGAGGGCAAAGTCACCGACATCAAAACCCGTTACACCTTGCTGCGCGACCCCAATGGCCGCGAGTCCATCATTCCCAACGAAATGCTGCTGACCCAGCGTGTGGACAACCTGTCCCTGAGTGACCCGCAAATTGCGGTTCAATGCACTTACATCATGAGTTTGGACGCAGATATCCAACAGGTGCAAGCCTTGTTGTGCCAAGCCGCTTTGCAAAGCGAAGCGGTCTTGCGGGATCCGCCTCCCCAAGCCTTGCTGAACCGGGTCGATGCCGCTGGTTTGGAGTTCAGCTTGGTGTGTTGGGTGGGCGATCCTGAGGTGGGACTTTTAGAGACCCGCTCGCAAATCAACATAGCTGTGTTGCAAGCTTTGCGGGCGGCGGGAATAGAACTTCCCCGAACCCAGCAAGAGGTCTTTAAGCAGGCCAAACCGCATTGAATTTAAAAGGCTTTTTTCACTTCATAGAAAAAAAGCACGGTCGTTCACAAATGCACCTGCCTTGACCTAGAATGACGGCTCCCTTACTTGGAGCACTGGCATGAAGGCATTGGTCGCGGTCAAACGCGTGGTGGACTACAACGTCAAAGTCCGCGTCAAATCTGATCAAACAGGCGTGGATATCGCCAACGTCAAAATGAGCATGAACCCTTTTGATGAAATCGCTGTGGAAGAAGCGGTTCGCCTAAAGGAAAAAGGCGTGATCACCGAGGTGATTGTGGTCTCGTGTGGCGTTACCCAGTGCCAAGAAACCTTGCGCACCGCCATGGCCATTGGCGCAGACCGTGGCATTTTGGTGGAAACCACCGAAGAGTTGCAGCCCTTGGCGGTCGCCAAACTGCTTAAAGCTTTGGCCGACAAAGAGCAGCCCAGTTTGGTGATTTTGGGCAAGCAAGCCATTGACGACGACTGCAACCAAACCGGCCAAATGTTGGCCGCGCTGGCCGACTGGCCCCAAGCCACTTTCGCGTCCAAAGTGGAAATGCTCGATGCGCACGCCTTGATCACCCGCGAAGTCGACGGCGGTCTGGAAACTTTGAAACTCACGCTGCCTGCAGTCATCACCACTGACTTGCGCCTGAACGAGCCGCGCTATGTGACGCTGCCCAACATCATGAAGGCCAAGAAAAAACAACTCGACATCTTCAAACCTGAAGACCTCGGTGTGGACGTCAAGCCGCGCATCAAAACTTTAAAGGTATCTGAGCCGCCCAAGCGCAGCGCGGGCATCAAAGTGGCCGATGTCGCCGCTTTGGTCGATAAATTGAAAAACGAAGCGAAGGTGATTTGACATGGCCGCATTAGTGATTGCAGAACACAACAACCACGCACTCAAACCCGCCACTTTGAATACGGTTACCGCGGCGTTGGCTTGTGGTGGCGAGGTTCATGTGTTGGTGGCCGGCATAGACGCACATGAAGCTGCCAAAGCCTCTTCGCAGATTGCAGGTGTAGCCAAGGTGCTGCACGCCGAAGCTGAGGGCTTTGCTCATGGTTTGGCCGAACACATGGCTGCGCAAGTGCTGGCCTTGGCCTCGGGCTATTCGCATATTTTGTTTGCGGCCACCGCCAGCGGTAAAAACATCGCGCCACGCGTGGCCGCCAGGCTCGATGTGGGCCAAATCAGCGACATCACCAAGGTGGAGTCGCCTGACACCTTCGAGCGCCCGATTTACGCTGGCAACGCCATCGCCACCGTGCAAGCCACTGACGCAACCTTGGTCATCACCGTGCGCACCACGGGTTTTGATCCAGCCGCTTCAAGCGGGGGCAGCGCTGCTGTTGAAAGTATCAGCGCGGCTATCGCCAACGCCAACAGCCAATTCATGGGCAGCGAAATCGCCAAGAACGACCGCCCCGAACTCACCGCCGCCAAGATCATCGTCTCGGGTGGTCGCGCCTTGGGCAGTTCTGAAAAATTCGCCGAAGTCATCACCCCCTTGGCCGATAAATTGGGTGCCGCCATGGGCGCGAGCCGCGCGGCGGTAGACGCGGGCTATGCGCCCAACGACTGGCAGGTAGGCCAAACCGGCAAGATTGTGGCTCCTCAGCTCTACATCGCTTGCGGTATCAGCGGCGCCATCCAACATTTGGCCGGCATGAAAGACAGCAAGGTCATTGTGGCCATCAACAAAGACCCCGAAGCGCCCATCTTCAGCGTGGCCGACTATGGTTTGGAAGCCGATTTGTTTGCCGCTGTTCCCGAATTGGTGGCTGCACTATGAGTTACACCGCGCCTGTGAAAGACATGTTGTTCAATATGCAGCACTTAGCTGCCTTGGACGACATCGCCAAGATCCCCGGTTTTGAAGATGCCGGCATGCCAACCGCCCAAGCGGTTTTGGAAGAATGCGCCCGTTTCACCCAAGATGTATTGGCACCTCTGAACTGGGAAGGCGACAAAAACCCATCGTCTTGGAAAAACGGCGTGGTCACTACCACGCCAGGTTTTAAACAAGCCTACAAGCAATATGCCGATGGTGGTTGGCAAGGCTTGCAACACCCCAGCCAGTTTGGTGGCCAGGGCTTGCCCAAAATCATAGGCGCGGCTTGCATTGAAATGCTCAACGCCGCCAATATGAGTTTCTCGCTTTGCCCTTTGCTGACAGATGGCGCTATCGAGGCTTTATTAACCGCAGGCTCTGACGAGCTCAAAGCCACTTACCTAGACAAACTGGTCAGCGGCGAGTGGACCGGCACCATGAACCTGACCGAGCCACAGGCGGGCTCGGATTTATCTCTGGTGCGCTCGCGCGCCGAGCCGCAAGCCGACGGCACTTACAAAGTGTTTGGTACCAAAATTTACATCACCTACGGTGAGCACGACATGGCCGAGAACATCATTCATTTGGTGTTGGCCCGTGTGCAAGGCGCACCCGAAGGTGTCAAGGGCATCAGCTTGTTTGTGGTGCCCAAGGTGTTGGTGAACAAAGACGGCTCGTTGGGCGCGCGCAATGATGTGCATTGCGTCAGCATCGAGCACAAACTTGGCATCAAAGCCAGCCCCACGGCGGTGCTTCAATATGGTGACCATGGCGGTGCAGTAGGCTACCTCGTCGGTCAAGAAAACCGTGGCTTGGAGTACATGTTCATCATGATGAACGCGGCGCGTTACTCTGTAGGCGTGCAAGGCATTTCAGTGGCCGACCGCGCTTACCAAAAAGCGGTGCAGTACGCTCGCGACCGTGTGCAAAGCCGCCCTGTGGACGGCAGCATCAAAGCCGCTGCGCCCATCATTCACCACCCCGATGTGCGGCGCATGCTCATGACCATGCGTGCCTACACAGAAGGTTGTCGGGCTTTGGCCTGCGTGGCCGCCGCCGCTTATGACGCCTCGCACCATCACCCTGACGCCGACACCCGCCGCCATAGCCTGTTGATGTATGAATTCATGGTGCCGCTGGTGAAAGGGTTTAGCACCGAGATGAGTTTGGAAGTCACCTCGCTGGGCGTACAAGTGCATGGTGGCATGGGTTTCATCGAAGAAACCGGCGCAGCCCAGTACTACCGCGACGCGAAAATTCTGACCATTTACGAAGGCACTACCGCTATTCAAGCCAACGATTTAGTCGGCCGTAAAACCTCGCGGGACGGCGGTCAAACCGCCCACTCTATTGCAGCCCAAGTGCAAGAAACAGTGGTGGCCTTGCAAGACCAAGGCAGCGCGGGTGCGCTGGCCATTGCCCATCGCTTAGAAGCGGCTCGCCAAGCCCTAGACGATGTGATTGACTTCATCGTGCAAGCGGCTGCAAACCACCCCAATGCGGCCTATGCCGGCAGCGTCCCCTACCTGATGCTGGCAGGCAATGTGCTGGCGGGCTGGCAGCTGGCCAAGTCTTTCCTGATTGCCCAAGAAGCACTCAGCCTTGGCGCACAAGACAGCGAATTCATGCAAGCCAAAATGACCACTGCACGTTTTTACGCAGACCATATCTTGAGCAAAGCACCAGGTATGCGCGACAGCATTGTGCAAGGCGCTGACAGCGTCACCGACATGGCCTTAGAGGCGTTTTAATCTGCGTTTTTTATCGCCCCCCTCAACACAGTATCAACGAAAAACCGTATGTCTAAATTACCTGCTGCCTTAGCCTCTGTGCCTTTTCCTGTCATTGGTTCTCCGCTGTTCATCGTCAGCAACCCCAAAACCGTTATTGCCCAGTGCATAGCCGGCGTGGTGGGTTCCATGCCTGCGCTGAATGCTCGCCCCGCATCGCAACTCGATGAATGGTTGGCCGAAATCACCGAAACCTTGGCGGCTTACAACAAGGCGAATCCCGACCATCCTGCCGCGCCTTTTGCCATCAACCAAATCGTGCACAAAAGCAATGTGCGCTTAGAAGAAGACATGGCGCTGTGTGTGAAATACAAGGTGCCCATCATCATCACCTCTTTGGGTGCCCGCGAAGAAATCAACCAAGCCGCGCACAGCTATGGCGGCGTGGTGATGCACGACATCATCAACAACAAGTTTGCCCACAAAGCCATTGAAAAAGGCGCCGATGGTTTGGTGGCTGTGGCCGCGGGTGCTGGCGGGCATGCGGGTGTGAAAAGTCCGTTTGCGCTGGTGCAAGAAATTCGCCAGTGGTTTGACGGCCCCTTGGCCCTCAGTGGCTCGATTGCCAGTGGCAGCGCGATTTTGGCGGCACTGGCCATGGGAGCCGACTTTGCCTACATCGGTTCGGCCTTTATCGCCACCGAAGAAGCGCGCGCTTCAGAAGAGTACAAACAAAGCATTGTTGACAGCAATTCCGACGACATTGTTTTGAGCAATCTGTTCACTGGCGTGCATGGCAACTATTTGGCGCCGTCCATTCGCAAAGCTGGCATGGACCCCGAGAATTTGCCCGAGAGCGACCCCAGCAAGATGGATTTTGGTGGCGACAAGTCCAAAGCTTGGAAAGACATTTGGGGTTGTGGTCAAGGCATTGGCGTCATCACCAAAGTGCAGTCCACGGCTGATTTGGTGGCCCAGTTCAAGCGTGAATTTGCCGAAGCTAAGGCCCGCTTGATCGCATAAAAAAGGCCCCTGATGGGGCCTTGTTTCTTGGTGGGGCGAAACGGCTTCAACCAAAGTGGCAAATATAGTGATAGGCCTCGCCCACTTTAATTTCAAATGACGAGTTGGCACCCACGCTGAACTTGTCGCCAGCAGTGGCGTTGTGCCATGCCTCAGAGCCGGCCAATTTGTATTCGCAAGCGCCGGCCACGCATTCCATGATTTCAGCAGCAGCGGTGTTGAAAGTCAGGTGCGAGGGCAGCACCAC
>CANLWQ010000062.1 GCA_947494405.1 Comamonadaceae bacterium
ATTGGCGCCCGGCGACCCGGCTGCGGTGATTGCCGGCAACAACGCCACCAGCGAAGACATCGCCCAGATTCGCAGCCAGCTGGGGCTGGATCGCAACCTCATCAGTCAATACGGTATTTGGCTGGGCAAGGTGGTGCAAGGCGACTTGGGTTATTCCTATTACTTGGGCAAGCCGGTGCTTGAACTCATCACCCAGCGCATGGAGCCCAGTTTGTCGCTGGCTTTGGGCACGGCTTTGTTGGCGGTGTGCGTGGCGGTGCCACTGGGCACCTTGGCGGCTTGGCGCATGGGCGGCTGGCTGGACCGCGCTTTATCGGCGTTTTCGGTGGCGGGTTTTTCCGTGCCGGTGTTTGTGATTGCCTATGGCTTGATTTACGTGTTTGCTATTCAATTGCAGTGGCTGCCGGTGCAAGGCTATAAGCCCTTGTTCGGGGCGCAAGCGGGCAGTGTGTGGGACTGGTTGCGCCAACTCATCTTGCCCTGGCTGACTTTGGGCACCATCTATATCGCCTTGATTGCGCGCATGACCCGCGCCAGCGTGTCCGAGGCCTTGAGCGAAGACTACATACGTACCGCACGCGCCAAAGGCATTGCCGAGCGCGCTGTATTGCTGCGCCACGCCTTGGCCAACGCCGCCGTACCCATAGTGACGGTGATTGGCATAGGCGTGGCTTTGCTGATCGGCGGGGTGGTGGTCACTGAAACCGTCTATGCGATTCCGGGCTTGGGCTCGCTGACTGTGGACGCGGTGCTCAACCGCGACTTTCCCGTCATACAAGGCTTGGTGCTGTTTTTCTCTTTCAGCTATGTGTTTATCAACTTGCTGGTGGACGTGAGCTATGTTTTTTTAGACCCGAGGATTCGCCACTGATGGCCACGTTGCAAAGCCGCTTGTGGGACCACGGATCGGTGCGCTTTGGCGTGGCGGTGTTGGCTTTCATGGTGTTGGTGGCAGTGTTCTCGCCTTGGCTGGGCACCGTTGACCCCGCCGCCATGGACGCCAACCACATCAACAAAGCAGCGGGTTTGGCTGGCGAATTTACTTTGCCTGATGGTCAGTTGGTGGGCCACACTTTTTGGCTGGGCACGGATAACTTTGGCCGCGATATTTACAGCCGCGTGCTGTATGGCAGCCGTGTCTCTTTGGTGGTGGGTATAGCCACTGCTGTGTTGGCGCTGGGCTTGGGTGGCTTGTGCGGCATGTTGGCGGGCTATTTCCGCCGCGTCGACATGCTGCTGATGCGCTTCATGGATGGCTTGATGGCCATACCCGCGGTGTTGTTGGCGATTGCCTTGGTGGCGGCAATGGGTGCGAATGTGGCGACCGTGGTGATTGCCATCGCCATTCCCGAAGTGCCGCGAGTGACCCGCTTGGTGCGCTCCTTGGTGCTGACCCTGCGCGAAGAACCCTATGTAGAAGCCGCCCGCGCTTTGGCCACGCCCACAGCGGTCATTTTGTGGCGACATATCTTGCCCAATGCCATGGCGCCTTTGCTGGTGCAAGGCACGTTTGTGGCCGCGTCGGCAGTGCTCACCGAAGCAATTTTGAGTTTCTTGGGTCTGGGCCTGCCTCCTGATGTGCCTACATGGGGCAACATCATGGCCGAGGGTAGGGTGCAGTTCAGCCAGCAGCCGGGCAATGTGTTGTTCCCCGCCTTGTTTTTGGTGCCAACTGTCTTGGCCATCAATTTGTTGGGCGATGGTTTGCGCGATGTGCTGGACCCTAAATTTGCCAAGCGGGTGGGTTGATGGCTGAGCTGGTGTTGCATATCGACAAATTGAGCGTGGCACTCCCCACGGGTGCGGACCGGCCCATGGCATTTCACAACATCAGTTTGCAACTGCACGCGGGGCAAACCTTGTGCGTGGTCGGCGAATCGGGTTCGGGCAAGTCGGTACTGGCCACCACCGTCATGGGATTGCTGGACAAAGAATTGAAAGTGGCAGGCGGCGTGGTGCAACTGCTTGGCGAGTCTTTGTTGGATGCCAGTCAGGCGCGTTTGCGCGCCTTGCGTGGTCGCGCCATGGGCATGGTGTTTCAAGAACCGATGACCGCTCTCAACCCGGTGATGCGCTGCGGCGAGCAAATCGATGAGCTGCTGCGTACCCACACCCGTGACGCTGCCAGCCAACGCCGTGAAGCAGTTTTGCGCATGCTGGCGCAAGTGCGACTGCCCGAGCCTGAGCGCATGTGGCACAGCTACCCGCACCAATTGAGCGGCGGACAACGCCAGCGCATCGTGATTGCCATGGCCATGATCATGAAGCCTGCGCTTCTCATTTGTGACGAGCCCACCACCGCACTCGACGTCACCACCCAAAAAGACATCTTGCAGCTCATTCAAACCTTGCAACAAGAAACAGGCAGTGCGGTGCTGTTCATCACCCATGACATGGGCGTGGTGGCTGACATCGCCGACCAAGTGCTGGTGATGCATCGTGGCGAAGCGGTGGAGTTGGGCGGCCGCGAGCAAGTGCTGCATGCGCCTGCGCAAACCTATACCAGCGATTTGTTGGCGGCGGTGCCCAGCATGACGCCACCCCCTGCTCGCCAGATCGCCGACACGCCAGCCTTGTTGCGTGCTGTGAGCCTAGGCAAAACCTATGACAGCGCTTGGGGGCAAGCCGTGCCCACCCGCGCTTTGCATGACGCCAGCTTGCGCTTGCGCGCTGGCGAGACGGTGGGCATTGTGGGTGAATCGGGTTCGGGCAAGTCCACGCTGGCGCGTTGTTTGCTGCGCTTGGTCGACCCCAGCAGCGGCAAGATTTTTTGGGGCAACGACGAAATTGCCACCTTGCCTGAAGCAGGTTTGCGCCCCCTGCGCCACCGTGTGCAAGTGGTGTTTCAAGACCCCAACCGATCGCTGAACCCGCGCATGACGGTAGGCGAGTCTTTGGTCGAAGGTGCGCGTAACTTTGGCATGTCCCGTGTCGAGGCAACAGCCTTGGCCGAACAACTTTTGCTTCAAGTGCAACTGCCGGCGCAGGCCATGACGCGCTACCCGCGTCAGTTCAGTGGTGGGCAGCGCCAGCGCATCGCGATTGCCCGCGCTTTGGCTTGTAGACCGCAGGTCTTGGTGGCAGATGAAGCGGTGAGTGCGCTGGATGTGTCGGTGCAAGCGCAAATTTTGCAACTGTTGCGTCAAGTGCAGCAGCAGTATGGTTTGGGTTTGTTGTTCATCACCCATGATTTACGGGTGGCGGCGCAGTTGTGCGACAGCGTCATCGTCATGCGCCAAGGGAAGATTGTGGAGCGCGGCGACACCGCCATCTTGTATGCGCAACCCCAACACGCCTATACCCAAGCTTTGATGGCGAGTGCGCCTGGGGTGGCTGCATGACCCACGAACTGACCCAATGCACCGCCACCCAGTTGCTGAATATGTTTCGCAGCGGCGAGGCCTCCCCGGTGCAAGCCACACAAGCGGTGTTGCAGCGCATAGACAAGCTCAACCCATTGATCAACGCTTTTTGCTGGTTGGATGAAGCAGCTGCCATGGCCAGCGCCCGCCAAAGCGAAGCACGTTGGCAAGCGCACCGCCACAGAGGCAGCCCCGTCTGGCCCTTGGATGGCGTGCCGGTGTCCATCAAAGACCTGATCCTCACACGAGGCTGGCCGACTTTGCGCGGAAGCAAAACCGTCAACCCCGATCAGCCTTGGGAGGTGGACGCGCCGGTCACCGCCCGTTTGCGCGAATCTGGCGCGGTGCTGTTGGGCAAAACCACCACGCCCGAATTTGGCTGCAAAGGCGAAACCAATTCGCTGTTAACTGGCATCAGCCGCAACCCTTGGAACACCGATCACACGCCCGGCGGTTCATCGGGCGGCGCATCTGCGGCGGTGAGCGCGGGCTTGGGACCTTTGGCCATAGGCACGGATGGCGCAGGCAGTGTGCGCATTCCCGCTGCGTTTTGCGGCAATGTGGGTTTCAAGCCCAGCTTTGGCCGCGTGCCGGCCTACCCCTTGTCGCCCTTTGGCTCGGTGGCGCAGTTGGGTCCGCATGCCATGACAGTGGAAGATATTGCGCTGGTGATGAACACCATCGCCTTGCCTGACGCCCGTGACTGGACCTCATTACCGTTTGACGGTGTGGATTATTTAGCTGGTTTGCAAGATGGTGTGAAGGGTTTGCGGGTGGCGTATTCACCCACCTTGGGTTATGCGAAAAATGTGAACCCCGAGATCGCCGCCGCTACAGCGCAAGCGGCAAAGCATTTGCAAGACTTGGGCGCGGTGGTCGAGCAGATTGACCCTTTGAGCGAAGACCCTTTGGACATCACCACCGGTTTGTGGTTTGCTGGTGCTTACCAAGTGTGGCAAAGCTTGAGTCCTGCGCAACAAGCTTTGACCGACCCCGACTTCAAGGCGCAAGCCGAGCTGGGGGCCAAGCTCGATGCCAACGCATTGCATCAACTGACGCAGCGGCGCGGCGTCTTGGGTTCGCATTTGCGCCAGTTCATGCAGCGATTTGATGTGATCTTGACGCCCAGCACCGCTGTGGCCGCTTTTAAGGCTTTGCCTGCGGGACACAGCCCCATGAACTCGGCCGCCATGTTGGGTTGGACGCCGTTCAGCTACCCGTTCAATCTCAGCCAGCAACCGGCCATCAGCCTGCCGTGTGGGCTCACCTCCCAAGGGCTGCCCATGGGCGTGCAATTGGTGGGGCCTATGTTTGGCGATGCAGCGTTGCTGCGAGCCGCGCAGGCTTTGCAAAGCTGCTACCCCGTGGTTCGTGCGCCCTTGGCGGGCGTCTGATCAAACCAAGGCACAACCATCCTTGGTGATAATGCCCCCCTTTGTCTTTCCTCTAGGCTTTTTTCCTCACCATGGCATTTATCGCACTTGATGTTGGCAACACCCGCTTGAAATGGGCGATGTACGACGAACCGCATCCGCGCGCGCAGTTGTTGGCGCAAGGCGCGGTGTTTTTAGAAAACATAGACAAACTCGCTGAAAACGATTGGCGCGTCTTGCCAGTGGCCCAGCGCATGCTGGGTTGCATTGTGGCAGGCGAGGCAGTGCGCCGCCGCGTGGAAGAGCAGCTCGAGCTGTGGGACTTGACGCCGCATTGGGTGGTGTCTTCAGCCAAAGAAGCCGGTTTGGTCAATGGCTATGACCACCCCTCGCGATTGGGTGCTGACCGCTGGGTGGCCATGGTGGGCGCATTGGCACATATGCGAGCGCAAACCGTCGCAGGCGCAGCTCGGCCCATGGTGGTGGTCATGGTTGGAACAGCGGTGACGGTGGAAGCCATTTCTGCCGAAGGCGTGTTTTTGGGCGGCTTGATCTTGCCCGGCCACGGCATCATGTTGCGCGCTTTGGAGTCGGGCACCGCCGGCTTGCGTGTGCCCACGGGCGAGGTGCGCGAATTCCCCACCAACACCAGTGACGCCCTCACCAGCGGCGGCACCTTTGCTATTGCTGGCGCGGTCGAGCGCATGGTGCAGCATGTGCGTGCGCATTGCCATGCTGAGCCGCTTTGCTATATGACGGGCGGCGCGGGCTGGAAGATGGCACCCAGCATGTCGGTCAGCTGTGAATTGATCGACAGTTTGATATTTGATGGTTTGCGCGAAATAGTCGCCCAGCGTTTGGCCGCTGTGGAAGCGTCTTAAACCGTCTGCGCCTCGACTTGCACGGCGCAGTCGTAGAACACCGGCGCGCGACCCATGTCGGTGAGTTTTTGCGAGGTGAGCTCGTTCACATTCGTGCCCTTGACGCCCAGCTTGCGCCACCACACCCCCAAGCCCACCACCATGCCAGGCTGGGCACGGGTACTGAGCTGGGCTTTGCAGTCGTAGCTGCCTCGGTCGTTGAACACCCGCACCATGGTCCCGTCTTGCAAGCCTCGTGCGGCTGCGTCGACTGGGTGAATCTCTAACAACGGCTCGCCCTCCATGTCGCGCAGGCTTTTCACATTCACAAAGCTGGAATTCAAAAAGTTGCGCGCAGGCGGCGAAATCATCGCCAGCGGGTAGGTGGCTTGTGGGTTAGCGGGTTCATAGTTGGGCAGGTAGTCGGGCAGGCCGTCTTGGCCTTGGGCTTGCAGTCTGTCGCTGAAGAACTCGCATTTGCCCGAAGCTGTGGCAAAGCCGCCGTTGGCAAACGGTGCGTCTGCCATAGGCCAGTGCGCAAAGCCATCTTGCAGCAACTTCTCCCAAGTGACTGGCGAAGCACTGGCGAGGTTGCGCGGGTGTTGCAGCGCCAAGCGGCACAGGCTTTCATCGTCTTCTTGCAGCAAAGGGTTGTGCAGCCCCATGCGCTGGCTCAGTTCACGAAAAATTTGGGTGTTGGGCTTGGCCTCACCCATGGGCGCGATGGCGGGACGGTTGAGCAGCACATCGGTGTGGCCATAGCTGTTGTGAATGTCCCAGTGCTCAAGCTGTGTGGTGGCAGGCAGCACATAGTCGGCCAGATCGGCAGTGTCTGTCATGAAGTGTTCCAACACCACGGTGAACAAGTCTTCACGTGCAAAGCCTTTAACCACCTTGGCTGAATCAGGAGCGACGGCCACAGGGTTGCTGTTGTAAACCACCACCGCTTCCACCAGGCTTGGGGTGTTCAAGGCGTCGCCAATCGTGCTCATATTAATCAGCGGCGCGCTTTTGTGGGTGTGCAAATCAGCGCGTTGCAAAGCCACGCCGTTGTGCAGTGCATGGCCAGAGACACTCAGCACCACGCCGCCTGCACGGTGTCGCCAAGCGCCCGTCAGTGCCGGCAAGCAGGCCACGGCACGCACCGCGTTGCCACCACCACGCGAGCGTTGTACCCCGTAGTTCAAGCGAATAGCCGCAGGCTTGATGTGCGCATAGTCGTGGGCGAGTTGGCGAATGTCGTCCACCTGCAAACCACACACTTGGGCGGCGCGCTCGGGCGGCCACTGCAAAGCGCGCTCGCGCAAAGCTTCAAAGCCCAAGGTGTGCTGGGCGATGTAGTCGTGGTCCAGCCAGTCGTGGGTGATGAGTTCGTGCATCAGCGCCAAGGCCAGTGCTGCGTCGGTGCCGGGCTTGAGCGCCAAATGCACATCGCATTTGTCGGCGGTTTCGGTGCGACGGGGGTCTATACACACCAGTTTGGCACCTTGGCGCTTGGCCTCTTGGGCGATGCGCCAAAAATGCACGCTGCTGGTGATGACGTTGCTGCCCCAAATGATGATGAGCTTGGACTCATTGAAGTGCTGCACCTTCATGCCCAGTTTGGCGCCAAAGGTTTGTGTCAAGGCTTCAGCGCCCGCGCTGGAGCAAATCGTGCGGTCTAGGCGCGCAGCACCCAGCAGATTGAAAAAGCGCATGGCGATGGACTCACCTTGCACCATGCCCATGGTGCCGGCGTAGCTGTAGGGCAGTATGCGCTCAGGGGTTTTATCGGCAATGGTTTTCAGGCGTGCGGCGATGTCGCTCAAAGCCTCATCCCAACTCACTTGTTGGAATTGACCACTGCCTTTGGGGCCCACGCGCTTGAGAGGGTGCAGCACTCTGTCGGGGTGGTAGGTGCGCTCGGTATAGCGAGATACCTTGGTGCACAGCACGCCGTCGGTTAAAGGATGGTTGGGGTTGCCTTGCACCTTGATCGCCACGCCATCTTGCACGGTGGTCAGCAATGAACAGGTGTCAGGGCAGTCGTGGGGGCAGGTGCCCAAGATGGTGGTAGTCATGGCGGCATTTTGCATGAATGAAAGGTCTGATCGGGTAGACTGATTCCCTAAGCCATAGACAAAGGGTGAATATGAAACTGCTCGACTCCATCGCCACCGAAGCGGCCAGCATCATTGCGGTGCGACGCGATATCCATGCCCATCCCGAACTGTGTTTCCAAGAACAGCGCACATCCGATGTGGTGGCGGGCAAACTCACCGAGTGGGGCATTGAGGTTCACCGTGGCATGGGCACCACCGGCGTGGTGGGCATCATCAAAAACGGCAACAGCCCACGCGCCATTGGCCTGCGCGCCGACATGGACGCCTTGCCTGTGAACGAGGCCAACACCTTCGCCCACGCCAGCAAACACCCCGGCAAGATGCACGCCTGCGGCCACGACGGCCACACCGCCATATTGTTGGCAGCGGCCCAGCATTTGGCCAAACATAAAAATTTCGATGGCACGGTGGTGCTGATTTTCCAACCCGCCGAAGAAGGTGGCGGCGGCGCACGCGAGATGATCAAAGACGGCTTGTTCAAGCAGTTTCCGGTGGACGCGGTGTTCGGTCTGCACAACTGGCCGGGCATGCCGGTGGGCAGTTTGGCGGTCAGTGCGGGGCCGGTGATGGCGTCCAGCAATGAATTCAAAATCACCATACGCGGCAAAGGCTGTCACGCCGCATTGCCGCACAACGGCATAGACCCCGTGCCTATCGCCTGCGAGATGGTGCAAGCTTTTCAAACCATTGTGTCGCGCAACTTGAAGCCCATCGACGCAGGTGTGATTTCTGTCACCATGATCCATGCGGGCGAAGCCACCAATGTGGTGCCCAACGCGTGCGAGTTGCAAGGCACGGTGCGCACCTTCACAGTAGAGATGCTCGACCTGATTGAGCGGCGCATGCGCAGCATCGCCGAGCATGTCAGCGCCGCCCATGAAGCCACATGCGAATTTGAGTTTGTGCGCAATTACCCGCCCACCATCAACCACCCCAAAGAAGCCGAATTCACCCGTTCGGTGCTGGCCGACATAGTGGGTGCTGACAATGTGCTGCCACAAGAGCCCACCATGGGCGCAGAAGACTTCTCTTATATGTTGTTAGAAAAGCCAGGCGCCTATTTCTTTATCGCCAATGGCGAGGGTCAGCACCGCGAGATGGGGCATGGTGGTGGCCCATGCACCTTGCACAACCCCAGTTACGACTTCAACGATGACCTGATTCCTTTGGGCGGCACCGTTTGGGTACGCATGGTCGAGCAGTTTTTGGCACCCGCCTAAAAGCCACTCACTCAGCTGGGTTTAATCCTTGGTATTGCGAGCCTGAGCCAATTGCTGTTCTAGCAAGGCCACACGCGCTTCCAAGTCGGCCAAATCTTGCGCAGTGGGCAACCCCATGCTCTTCAAGGCCTTGGCCACCCGTTCCTCAAAAACATGTTCCAGCTTGTCAATCTGCCCGTTAGCGCTTGCA
>CANLWQ010000063.1 GCA_947494405.1 Comamonadaceae bacterium
AAATGCTGACTGTTTTGGGTTCAACTGGCTCTATAGGCGTAAACACTTTAGATGTGGTTTCTCGCCACCCAGATAAATTTCAAATTTTTGCCCTCACGGGTGCCAAGCAGGTGGATTTAATGCTTGCCCAATGCGTGCAATTCAAACCCCTGTTCGCGGTGATGGTCGATGAGAGCGCAGCCAATTTGCTGCGAGACAAATTACGCGCTGAAAATTCACCCACGAAAGTGCTGAGCGGTGCGAGTGCCTTGGTGGATGTGGCTTGTGATGAGCGTGTTACCACTGTGATGGCCGCTATTGTGGGTGCTGCTGGTTTGCCTTCTTGCCTGTCGGCTGCCAAATCGGGGAAAAGGCTTCTTTTGGCCAATAAGGAAGCGTTGGTTGTGGGTGGTCAGCTTTTTCTTGATGCAGTTAAGTCAGGCGGCGCTCAACTCTTGCCTATAGACAGTGAACACTCTGCTGTTTTTCAAGCGTTGCCACAAGACCCATCTTCTTGGTCTCACAGTGTTGACAAAATCATCCTGACAGCATCGGGCGGACCCTTTCGTTCCAGAGATCCCCTGACTTTGTGTGATGTCACCCCAGAGCAGGCGTGTGCGCACCCCAACTGGGTGATGGGCAGAAAAATATCTGTCGATTCAGCCACCATGATGAATAAAGCCTTGGAAGTGATAGAGGCCAAGTATTTGTTTGGTTTGTCCCCTGAACGGATCGAGGTTGTTATTCACCCTCAAAGCATTGTGCATTCCATGGTGCAGTTTGTTGATGGGTCTGTGGTTGCGCAATTAGGCACGCCCGATATGCGTGTGCCTATCGCTTACGGACTGTCTTGGCCGCAGCGAATGGCCTCGGGAGCTGCAAATTTAGACTTCCGCCAATTGCCGGCCATGACTTTTGAATCTTTTGAAGATCATGGGCATCAGCTGCGCTTTCCCAGTTTGAAACTGGCTTGGCAAGCTTTGGACGCAGCCCCTGGAACCACCACGGTTTTGAATGCAGCCAATGAAGTAGCCGTTGCAGCATTTTTAGATAAGCAAATACGTTTTGATCAAATTCACCTCTTGAATATGGCGATGATGGAGAGGGTGTTGCCCACAGCTATTACTGGCTTGGAGGACTTACTTGAGTTAGATCAACGCTCTCGAATGTCAGCAAAGCAATTTGTGATGGAACTGGCTTAGAACACAGGCATGATGAACACCTTGCTGGCTTTTTTAGTTGCGCTGACCGTTGTTATTTTTGTGCATGAGTACGGACATTACCGTGCGGCCCTGTGGTTCAAGGTGCGGGTTTTACGTTTTTCCATAGGTTTTGGCAAACCCTTGTTGCGATGGACTCGGCTTCAACCAGGCCTGAACCTGCCTACAGAGTTCACTGTGTGCGCACTGCCATTGGGTGGTTTTATCAAGATGTTGGATGAGCGCGATCAAGAAGTGACTGCCAGCGAAACACATAACGCGTTTAATCGCCAATCTTTATGGGCCAGATCTTGCATTGTGGCTGCAGGTCCTTTGGCGAATTTGGTGCTGACGCTTTTTTTGTATGCCTTTATTCAGTGGATGGGGTCGCAGCAAGCAGCCGCCATCATTGCAACGCCAGCAACGGGCTCAGTTGCCGAATCGGCGGGCCTGCGCAGTGGCGATTTGGTACAAAAATTTTCAGTGAAAGCTGACGAATGGCAAACGGTACAAAGTTTGCCGCACCTGATGTCGCTCATCGATTTAGCCGTCCATGCGCAAGACGACTTTACATTGGAAATAACTTCTGCCCAAGGCAATCAACCAAAGACGGTAGCGATAGCCGTGTCTGGACTCGAACAAGACGCTGCACGCTCTGGCAGTTCACGAATCGGGGTGACTGGTGCCTACAGCAAGCCCTATATCGTCAAAGTGATGAAAGAAGGGCCTGCTGCAAACGCAGGTTTATCCGAAGGCGATTTGGTCCTAAAGGTCGATGGTCGATTGGTGAATGACGCTCAACATTTGATTCAACTTATTCGGGCTGCTTCAGCGGTTCAAGTTTGGGAAATCCAAAGGGCAGATGGAAAAATAATTTTGCTCAGCTTACTCCCCGAGTCGCGGGAGATTGACGGTAAACGTATTTCAAAAATCAATGCGGTGGTGGGGCGCGACCCCGAGATGGTTTGGGTTCAGTACGGCTTTATTGGCGGACTGGATATAGCCTTGCACACCCTTTCACTGCAGACAAAAATGACATTTCAAGCCGTGGGTAAATTGATCACCACCAACAGCGGCTGGCAACAACTGAGTGGGCCCTTGACCATGGCGGAGTACGCAGGGAAAACTGCAGAGCAGGGCTGGCGTTCTTTTGCCCAATTCGTTGCGCTGATAAGCCTGAGTGTCGGGCTTTTGAACCTTCTGCCCATACCTATGCTGGATGGCGGACACCTGATGTATTATCTTTGGGAGTCTGTCACTGGGAGTGCGCCATCCCCAGAGTGGCTTGAGAGATTGCAGGTCTTGGGTGTTTCCGTGGTGGCTCTCATGATGTTCACGGCTTTGTTTAATGATATTTTGCGTTGGTTGACTTGATGCCCTTAAATAATCCTCCTACTTATTCTTTTTTTATGAATTCAAATTCAACCCGTTTTTTTGTCTTTAAATTTCTCTTTGTTTTGCTTTTATCTTTTTGCTTATTGCCTGCAGCAAAAGCCATAGAGTCTTTTCAAATCAAGGATATTCGTATTGAGGGTCTGCAACGGACTGAGCCTGGTACCGTTTTAGCAACTGTGCCTTTTCGCGTTGGTGAAACCTACACCGATGAAAAAGGTACTTTGGCGATTCGCAATCTTTTTGCTCTAGGCTTGTTTAAAGACGTGCGAATTGAAGTCAATGCAGCCGTTGTTATTGTGGTTGTGGAAGAGCGCCCCATCATTGGCTCGGTCGATTTTGTTGGTATCAAAGAGTTTGATAAAGATACTTTGCGTAAAGCGCTCAAAGACATTGGCCTGTCAGAGGGCCGCAGCTTCGACAAAGCTTTGACTGACAGAGCCGAACAGGAACTCAAGCGTCAATACATCAACAAAAGCCTTTATGGTGCTGAGGTGGTTTCTACAGTAACGCCAACCGACCGTAACCGCGTGAATTTGAACTTCACGGTGGTTGAGGGCGATGTGGCTCGTATCAAGTCTTTGCGTATTGTGGGTACAAAAGCTTTTGATGAGGCCACACTCCTAGACCAAATGGATTTGTCAGAACCCAACTACATGGCTTGGTACACCAAGTCCGACCGTTATTCCCAAGCCAAACTGAATGCGGATTTGGAATCCATCAAGTCCTACTATCTTTCTAGGGGTTACCTAGAGTTTCGTGTTGACTCCACACAGGTTGCTATTTCTGCCAACAAGCAAGACATCAGCATCACCATCAACGTTACAGAAGGAAACAGTTTTGTGGTTTCCCGCATCATGTTGGAGGGGTATTTCTTAGGGCGTGACAGCGAATTCAAGTCGCTGATTTCGATTAAACCCGGTGAGCCCTATAACCAATCGGATGTGGTTCAAACGATCAAGGCGTTTTCAGACTATTTCGGTAACTTTGGTTTTGCGTTCGCTAGAGTTGAGCCGCGTACTGAAGTCGACCGTGTGACCAATCAAGTTCAAGTGGTTTTGCAAGCCGATCCTTCGCGCCGAGCCTATGTCCGGCGTATCAATATTTCCGGCAACGACCGCACCAAAGACGACATTATTCGTCGCGAGTTTAGGCAGATGGAGTCGTCTTGGTATGACGGTGAGCGTATTCGTTTGTCTCGTGACCGGGTAGACCGTTTGGGCTATTTCACCGAGGTCGCTATTGATACCCAGGAAGTGCCGGGTTCGCCAGATCAGGTGGACATCAATTTAAGAGTTGCTGAAAAACCCACTGGCTCTTTGCAACTGGGTGCAGGATTTTCAAGTGCTGAAAAACTTTTTCTTTCATTTGGCATCAGTCAAGATAACTTCTTTGGCACGGGTAACGCTCTGGGTATTCAAGTCAACACCAGCAAGTACAACCGGGTGTTCAATATCAGCACCACCGACCCTTATTTCACTGTAGATGGAGTTTCCAGAACGCTCAATGTTTATCACCGTTCTAGTAAACCGTATTTGGTTGACAGTGGCAATTACAGTCTGGGCACTTCGGGTGCCGGCGTTACTTTTGGTATTCCCTTTGCGGAAATTGATACGGTGTTTGTGAGTGCAACTTTGGAGCAAACCCGCATCACAACGGGTGCCAATATGCCCTTAGCCTATACAAAATATATCAAGGAGTTTGGTGCCACCAGCCAATCTATTCCACTCAGCGTGGGTTGGGCCAGAGACAGCAGAGACAGCGTCTTGGCGCCAAGCAAAGGTCGGTTGGTGAGGCTCAACGGCGAAGTTGGCGTGGGAGATTTACGCTATTACAGAAACAATGCCCAATTTCAAGAATTTTTCCCTCTAGGCAAAAAGTACACTTTGGCAATCAACGCTGAGGTGGGTTATGGCGACGGTATGAGTGGTAAAAACTTTCCGGTCTTCAAAAATTACTATGCGGGCGGCCTAGGATCTGTGCGTGGTTTTCAGCAGGGCTCTTTAGGCCCCCAAGACACGGGTTGTGTCAGCACCGTTTGGTGTCCGATTGGCGGCTCTAAGAAAATCTTGCTCAATACAGAGTTTTATGTTCCTTTCCCCGGAGTTGGAAACGACAGAACCTTGCGTTTGTATTCTTTTGCAGACGTTGGCAATGTATTTGACACCATCGAACTCGACCAATTGCGCAGTTCTTTCGGACTTGGTCTGAGTTGGATTTCTCCCGTGGGGCCTCTTCGTTTCGCGGTGGCAAAACCTATTCGCAAATTTGAAGGCGATAGAATGCAATCCTTTCAATTCCAAATTGGGACATCGTTCTGATGAAACATCTTTACCTTCGTTATGTCTTGGCAAGTACTTTGTCAGTGGTCTCTTTGCCCTTATTGGCTGAGGATTTCAGGGTTGGCTTCATCAATACCGACCGAATTTTCCGAGAAGCCAACACCGCCAAGGTTGCGCAAACCAAATTAGAACAAGAATTTTCTAAGCGAGAAAAAGAGCTTGTTGACCTAGGCAACTCACTAAAAACAAATTCTGAAAAACTCGAGCGCGACTTGCCCACTTTGCCAGAGACACAAAGAGCTACCAAGCAACGCCAACTTGCTGACCAAGACAGAGAATTCCAGCGTAAGCGTCGTGAGTTTCAAGAAGACCTCAATGCACGTAAAAACGAGGAATTGCAACTGGTTTTAGAAAAAGCAAACAAGGTGGTCAAGCAAGTTGCTGAAGCTGAAAAATACGATTTGATTTTGCAAGAAGCTGTTTACATCAACCCTAAACACGACATCACTGAAAAAGTGATTAAAGCCATTAACAGCGGTAAGTGATGGCGTGATTCGTCTGACTTTAGCGCAGCTGGTTGACCAACTCGGTGGAGATTTATACGGCTCACCTGATATTGAAATTACCGGCCTTGCGACTTTGGCTTCAGCCAGCCAGCATGACTTGGCTTTTTTAAGTAACGCTCAATACCGATCTCAACTTCAAACCTCACGTGCTGCGTGTGTGGTGGTGTCTACACCTATGAAAGACGAAGCCCTTAAGCGAGGCAGCACATTGGTGACGGATGATGCCTATGCTTATTGGGCAAGGCTTACGCAATATTGGGCCAGTTTGATCAGCCCCGCTGATGAGCCCAAGATCCACCCAAGTGCATTTGTGCATCCTCTTGCCAAGATTGACCCCACAGCTCGAATTGGGCCCATGTGTGTGGTGGAAGCCCATGCGGTGATTGGTAAACGCAGTTGGCTTAAATCCAGAGTGACTGTGTCGCGATCATGCACGGTGGGAGAAGATTGCATTCTTCATTCGGGTGTCGTGATAGGTGCTGATGGTTTTGGTTTTGCGCTTGAAAATGGGACGTGGCTGAAGATTGAGCAACTGGGCTCGGTTCGAATCGGCAATCAAGTAGAAATTGGTGCTAACTCATGCATTGACCGAGGCGCCTTGGGAGATACGGTGATCGAAGATGGCGTCAAACTGGATAACTTGATTCAAATTGGTCATAACGTCCATGTAGGCGCGCATACAGCCATGGCCGGATGCGTTGGTATTGCAGGAAGTTCGCGTATCGGTGCGCACTGCACTTTGGGTGGAGGCGCCATCGTCCTCGGACACCTGCAGTTGACCGACCATGTGCACATTTCTGCGGCATCGGTTGTCACCCACTCCCTTTTGAATCCTGGGACTTACAGCGGTGTGTTTCCTATCGATACCAACGATGCGTGGCATAAAAATGCAGCTACATTGCGGCAGTTATATTCATTGCGTGAGCGCATCAAACACTTAGAGTCAGGCAATCCTAAATAGAGGTTTCAGTATGGACATACATCAGATTTTAAAATTATTGCCTCATCGATACCCCATTTTGTTGGTCGACAGAGTGTTGAGCCTTGAGAAAGGCAAATCGATCACAGCCTTGAAAAACGTCACTATCAATGAGCCTTTTTTCAATGGCCACTTTCCTCACAGACCGGTCATGCCTGGTGTCTTGATGTTGGAAGCCTTGGCGCAGGCTGCGGCTTTATTGGCCTTCGACACCTTGAGTGTGGTGCCTGATGACAACACGGTTTACTATTTTGCCGGTATAGACAATGCACGTTTCAAGCGGCCTGTCGAGCCTGGTGACGCACTTACTTTGTGCGTGGATTTAGATCGAATGAGGGCGGGTATTTTTAAGTTCAAAGCCAAGGCTTGGGTGGGTGAGGAATTGGCTGTTGAAGCTGAGCTGATGTGTACCATGCGCACCATCAAATAGGGCTTATATGGCCGAAATACATCCATTAGCTTTGGTAGATGCGTCAGCCCAATTGGACGACTCGGTCGTTGTGGGGCCGTTCACCACCATCGGCCCTCACGTGAGGATTGGCGCGGGTACCCGTATTGGCTCACATTGCGTGATTGAAGGCCGAACCACAATAGGCAGAGACAACCAAATATTTCAATTCAACTCTTTGGGCGCTGTACCGCAAGATAAGAAATACGCAGGTGAGCCTTGTGAATTGATCATTGGAGACCGCAACGTCATTCGAGAGTTTTGTACTTTCAATATAGGCACGGCGGGGGATGCAGGTGCTACACGGGTCGGCAATGACAACTGGATCATGGCCTATGTTCACTTGGCCCACGACTGTCAAATTGCAAACCACACCATTTTTGCCAACAACACACAATTGGCCGGCCATGTGCATGTAGGTGACTGGGTTATTTTGGGTGGTTTTACAGTGGTTCACCAATTTTGCAAATTGGGTGCCCACAGTTTCACGGCAATGAATTCCTTGTTGTTTGCAGATCTCCCGCCGTTTGTCATGTGCCAAGGCCAACCTGCGCTTGCCAGGTCTATGAATTTTGAAGGCATGCGCAGACGCGGCTTTAATGCTGAACAAATTCAGACGGCTAAGAATATTTACAAACTTCTTTACCGAGATGGGTTGACTTTGGTTCAATCCATGCAAGCTATTGAGCTGCTGGCCAAAGATCACCCCGATAGCAAAGAAGTGATTTCTTTGGTATCGAGTTTCTTGTCAGCCGTCTCACCTCAACGCGGCATTGTTCGCTGAGGCGATCATTCTGTTGTTCCCATGTCCAGCCATTTGAACCCTTGCATCGCCATGGTGGCTGGCGAGGCGTCTGGGGATTTACTGGCCTCCTTGGTCATCCCTGGTTTGCAGTCCTTATGGCCAGGCCTTGCACTGCAAGGTATTGGTGGCCCAAGGATGGAAAAATTGGGCTTTGATGCTTGGTGGCCGCAAGAGAAATTAGCTGTTCGCGGCTATGTGGAAGTACTGCGACATTACAGAGAAATCACAGGCATTCGAAAGGCGCTTTACCAACGCTTGGCAAAGTCCCCGCCCGATTTATTCATGGGTGTGGATGCCCCCGACTTCAATTTGGATTTGTCCTTCAAGCTTAAAAGTCAGGGTATCCCAACGATTCAATTTGTCTGCCCCTCAGTCTGGGCTTGGCGACCCGAACGAATAGCCAAAATACGTGAAAGCGTTGACCATGTGTTGTGTCTTTTCCCCTTTGAACCGCCTTTGCTCCGCAGCCACGGCATAGCTGCCACCTATGTGGGCCATCCTTTGGCCAGCGCCATTCCCCTGCAATCTGATAAGAGCATTGCCCGACAAAGCTTAGGTCTACAAAGCCAGCACAAAGTCATTGCATTGCTTCCGGGCAGCAGAGCATCGGAAATAGCGCATATCGCGCCACGCTTTTTTTCTGCTGCGCTGCTTCTTGAAAAACAATATCCCCGCACAGTTTTCATACTTCCAGTGGCTCCAGGACAAATGCCGCTGGTACAAAAATTACAAGCTAAGCATGCATATCCGCGAAACCTGATTCTGCTGTCGGGCCAAAGTCATACAGCTCTTGCTGCAGCGGATGCTGCCATGGTGGCAAGTGGTACAGCAACACTAGAGGCGGCTTTGTTCAAGTGCCCTATGGTGATCGCGTATTACATGCCTTGGTTAAGCTGGCAAATCATGCGAAATAAACGCTTACAACCTTGGGTTGGGTTGCCAAATATTTTGTGTCAAGACTTTGTCGTCCCTGAGTTGTTGCAAGACCAGGCTTCTCCCACGGCATTGGCACAAGCGGTTACTGCATGGTTAGAGCATCCCCAAAGAGCAGCAGAAATGAAATTACGTTTTACTGAACTGCATCAAGAGCTGATTCAAGACACTTCAAATTTGGTGACCCATGCGGTTAAAAAAATCGTTGGCGCTTGATCAAAAATCTTTTGATTGGGATGTTTCGGGCTTGGTTGCCGGCGTGGATGAAGCCGGCCGTGGGCCGCTCGCGGGTCCTGTCTTTGCTGCTGCGGTTATTTTGGACGATATGTCTCCCATTTCAGGCTTGGCTGACTCTAAGAAGCTTTCCCCTAAAAAGAGAGATCAGCTCTACGACATCATCAAAGCGCGGGCTCTGTGTTTTTGTGTAGCAACCGCAAGCGTGCATGAAATTGATCAATTGAATATTTTGCAAGCGACTTTATTGGCCATGCAAAGAGCGGTTAAAGGCTTGCGGCT
>CANLWQ010000064.1 GCA_947494405.1 Comamonadaceae bacterium
CACAAGATGGGCATTCATGGCAATGCCACTTGCCAAATGGTGCTCGACGGAGCTGTGGGCACGTTGGTGGGTCAACCGCATAAGGGCTTGGCGGCGATGTTTGTGATGATGAATGCCGCGCGTATTGGTGTGGGCATGCAGTCACTGGGCTTGACCGAGGTGGCCTATCAAAATGCCTTGGCCTATGCCAAAGACCGTTTACAGTCCAGAAGTCTGTCAGGCGTGAAAAGCCCCGACAAACCTGCCGACAGCATCTTGGTTCATCCCGATGTGCGCAAAATGTTGTTGACCGCCAAAGCCTATGCAGAAGGCGCAAGAGCCTTGAACCTTTACTGCGCTTTGCTGATTGACCAAGAGTTGCACCACCCAGATGCTACGGTTCGCGCAGAGGCGCTGGAGATGGTGGCCATGCTCACACCCATCGTCAAAGCGTTCATCACCGACAACGGTTGGATAGCAACATCTTCTTGTCTGCAAGTGTTTGGCGGCCATGGATTTATCCATGAATGGGGCATGGAGCAATTTGTGCGTGACTCGCGCATCAACATGATTTATGAAGGCACCAACACCATTCAAAGTTTGGATTTATTAGGTCGCAAAGTATTGGGCAACCAAGGCGCTACTTTGAAGAAATTTGGCAAACTCATTGCCCAATTGGTGACCGAAGAAACCGACAACGAAGACATGGCTGAGTTCATTCAACCTTTGACCAAATTGGGTCAACAAATGACACAGTTCACTGGTGAAATTGGAATGAAGGCCTTGTCCAATGCAGATGAAGTGGGCGCTGCCGCCGTCGACTATTTGCGCGTTACGGGCCATTTGGTGTTTGCCTATTTTTGGGCGCGCATGGCCAAAGTGGCTTTGCAAAAAATCGCTGAAGGAAACCGTGACCCTTTCTACAAAGCCAAGGTTCAAACCGCAAGATTTTATTTTGCCAAGTTGTTGCCAGAAACAGCAAGTTTGATGCAAACGGCTCGCGCCGGAAGCGCTGTGTTGATGGACACCCAAGACGTTTTTGCTTAAATACCACCCACCCAAGGAGACACCGATGATCAAAAAATGCTTTGCTATATTTTCCTTAACAAGCGCCGCCGCTTTTGCGCAAATGACGCCTGTGGGTGTATGGCACACCATCGATGACGAAACCAACCAACCCAAAGGTGAGATTCGTATTGTTGAAAAAGAGGGGGTGCTTGTAGGAACTGTAGGGCGCGCACTTAAAGAAGATCCCAACGCCAAACCCAACTGTGACAAATGCGCGGATGACCGCAAAGGTCAGCCCATTATTGGTATGGAAATTATTCGTGGTCTCAAGCGCGATGGCAAACCCGAAGAGAATTTATGGGCGGGCGGCGGAAAAATCCTCGACCCCACAAACGGCAAGGTTTACACCGTGAAAATTGTTCCCATAGAAGGCGGTAAACGCTTGCAAGTGCGTGGTTATATCGGGCCCATCTACCGCACCCAATTTTGGAATCGTGTCGAGTAATTGAACCAACAGGCTGACGCAACCATGAACCCTATCTTGTCTCACTTCGAAAACGGTGTCTTAACCCTCACCCTCAACCGCGTGGAGAAAAAAAATTCTCTCACCTCGGCCATGTATGCGGAGTTGGCACAAGCCTTGGACTCTGCTCAAACCGACACGCAAACCAAAGTGGTGCTGATTCAAGGCCATGAAACTGTGTTCAGTGCAGGCAACGACATTGCGGATTTTTTACAGCAACCCGCTGCCGGGGAAGACTCGCCCGTGTTTCGTTTTTTGCGCGGTCTGGCCCTCTTTCCCAAACCTTTGATCGCATCTGTTTGTGGTCCTGCGGTGGGTATAGGAACCACCTTGTTGCTTCATTGTGATTTGGTTTATGCCGGGGACAACGCGGCTTTTTCCATGCCGTTTGTGAATTTGGGTTTGTGCCCTGAGGCTGGTTCTAGCCTGCTGGCGGTGCAGCTCATGGGCCACCAACGCGCCGCCGAGGCGCTGCTATTGGGCGAGCCGTTTTTGGCCGAGACGGCTTTAGAAATGGGCTTGGTCAGCAGGGTATTGCCACCCACCGAAGTCAATGCCTACGCGCAACAGCAAGCCCGCAAAATGGCTGCCAAACCAATGTCCTCCTTGTTGGAAACCAAGCGCTTGATGAAGGCCAGTTTCACGCCGCAGGTGTTGGAGCGCATCAAGCAAGAAGGCGTGGTGTTTGCCCGCATGCTCAAAGAACCTGCGGCTATAGAGGCATTCAGCGCTTTCATGGAAAAACGCAAACCTGTATTTAATTAGTTAGAACAAAAAGCTTGGGCCTTCAAGCGTCTTTGCGGTCAATGTGCCTGGGCTTTCCTTGTGCGTCAATCGCTACATAAGTCACCGTGGCTTCGGTCACTTTCAAATAAGTACCTTGCAAGGTAAAGCGCTCGGCAAACACCTCTACCTTGACGGTGATGGAGGTATTGCCTACACGGGTGATGATGCTGAAGAAGCTCAAAATATCGCCCACCTTCACCGGTTGCTTGAAAATAAATTCATTCACCGCCACTGTGGCTAAGCGACCATTCACATAACGCGCTGGCAAAACAGCGCCGGCCAAGTCCACATGGGCCATCACCCAGCCGCCAAAAATATCGCCATTGGCATTGCAATCTGCGGGCATGGGAATGACTTTGAGCACCAACTCTTGGTCGACAGGCAGGGCTTTCACAGTGAAGCGTGTATCGTGGGTATCGGTCACAGGCACAATCCTTGGTTGTTCATTCCAAGGCTATTGTGCTGTATGCGCCCTTCTGCTGTCTCTTCATCATCCGAGATCCAAACCGCTGCCCCCGCAGCGCCCGTGTCAGATTGGCAAACCCTCCAGCGCTTGTTTCCCTATTTGTGGGAATACAAATGGCGTGTGATGGCGGCCTTATCGTTCATGGTGGGCGCCAAACTATCCAATGTGGGTGTTCCTGTTCTGCTGAAAAACTTGATCGACAGCATGACGCCCCAGCCAACAGGTGCGCAGGTTTTATTGGTGGTGCCTGTGGCTTTGCTGTTGGGCTATGGAATGCTTCGCTTATCCGTTTCTGCATTCACCGAGTTACGCGAGCTGATTTTTGCCAAAGCCACCCAGGGAGCGGCACGCACCATTGCTTTGCAAACCTTCTCGCATTTGCATGAACTGAGTTTGCGCTTTCATTTGGAGCGCCAAACCGGTGGCATGAGCCGTGACATTGAAAGAGGCGTCAAAGGTATTGAGTCTCTCATCGCTTATTCCCTCTACAGCATCGTGCCGACCTTGATCGAAGTGCTGTTGGTCTTGACAATCTTAGGAGTGCAGTTTGACAAGTGGTACGCCATCATCACTTTGTGCGCTTTGGGTCTGTATATTTATTTCACCGTGGTGGTGACTGAGTGGCGCACTCAGTTTCGCAAACAAGTCAATGAGTTTGATTCCAGCGCCCACACACGAGCGATTGATTCCTTGCTGAATTATGAAACCGTCAAGTATTTTGGCAATGAGGCATTTGAAGCCAAAAGATACGACGAAAAACTCGATAAATTGCGCCGCGCACGCATCAAAGCACAAAACTCTTTAAGCGCTTTGAATATCGGTCAGCAAATCATCATTGCCGTGGCCTTGGTCGCCATGCTGTGGCGAGCCACCCAAGGCGTGGTCGAGGGACACATGACCTTGGGCGACTTGGTGATGATCAACGCATTCATGATTCAACTCTATATACCCTTGAGTTTTTTAGGCGTGATTTACCGCGAAATCAAGCAAAGCTTGACCGACTTAGACCGAATGTTCACCTTGCTGGAAAAAGAGCGGGAAGTCGAAGATTTGCCTGATGCACAAGTTCTGAGCCTGGCGACTCCACCCAGCATTGCATTTGAAAATATTCACTTTGCTTATGAAGCGGACAGACCCATTCTTCAGGGGCTGAGTTTCCAAATCCCTGCGGGCAAAACCGTGGCGGTTGTGGGGCCCTCAGGTTCGGGTAAATCCACATTGGCGCGTTTGTTGTTTCGGTTTTATGACGTGCAGCAAGGGGTGGTGCGAATCGATGGACATCCATTAAACAGGCTGACCCAGTCCAGCGTAAGACAAGCCATTGGTATCGTGCCGCAAGACACGGTGTTATTCAATGACACGGTCTACTACAACATTGCTTATGGAAGGCCCACGGCCTCGCGTGAAGAGGTCGAGCAAGCCGCACGGGACGCGCGTATTCATGACTTTATTGCGTCGACCCCGCAAGGCTATGAAACCATGGTTGGCGAGCGTGGCTTGAAGTTATCGGGAGGAGAAAAGCAACGCGTGGCGATTGCACGTACCTTGTTAAAAAACCCACCTATTTTGATTTTTGATGAAGCCACTTCGGCGCTAGACAGCAGCAATGAACGCGCCATTCAAGCGCAATTGCGTGAGGCGGCCAGCAATAAAACCAGCTTGGTCATTGCGCACCGCTTATCGACCGTGGTCGACGCGCACGAAATCATTGTGCTGGAGGCTGGAAAAATTGTGGAACAGGGAACCCATGCACAACTGCTTTTGGCACAAGGCACTTATGCCCAAATGTGGTCTTTGCAGCAAAGCCAAGAAGAGCAAACGCCCTAGGGAAGTTCTGCGTTTTCTTCCGAGCCATTGTTGTCGCGTGGACCCACCACACCCAGTCGGGCCTTGAGGGACTGCGGCTCACTGTGAATCAAGCCTGCATACATGGTGGTGTTCGCCAAGACTTTTTTCACATAGTCTCTGGTTTCGCTAAACGGTATGCACTCAGCCCAGGCAGCGCCTTCCATGACAGGGCCATTGCGCCAACGGCGAGGGCGGCTGGGGCCCGCGTTGTAGGCCGCAGCCGCCATGGGCATAGAGCCTTGAAAATTATCTAAAACCATTTTGAGGTAATTGGTGCCAATGGCAATGTTGGTCTCACGTTGTTGCAGTTGTTCAAGTCGAAAATTTTTCAAGCCAATTTTTTTGGCTGTCCATTTCGCGGTGGCTGGCATGATTTGCATCAAGCCACTTGCGCCCACACTGGATCGGGCATCCAAGATGAAGCGACTCTCTTGTCTGATCAAGCCATACACATAAGCGGGGCTGAGCCCGATGCGGTTGGCGGCTTGCACCACATCTTCTTTGAAGGGCATGGGGTAACGCTGCACCGCATCCATTTGTACGCTGCGTTCGCTGGTGTTGATGCAGCGGTCCCATATCGCTTGGTCACACGCCAGTTGAGCAGCAGCCAATCGTTCGCGCTCATTCAGACGGCCGCGTTGCCCTGCGCTGTCAACCAGTCCGGTGGCGTAATTCCACTCTCGAACACCGTCTTGGCGTAAACCGATTTTGATGGCGTAGAGGGCGCGTTGCAGCAAGGGATTGGCTTTGGCCGCTGCCATTTCTTGGGATTGTGGCGGCAAAGGTCTGGGTGGTACGGTGATTTTTTTACCCAACTCTTCGCTGGCCAGTTGTTCATAAAAACCTTGTGCGCCCGCAATGCTTTGCAATGCGGCCAAGGCTTGTTCTGAAGGGGCAGATCCCGCAGCTTGTTGGCCCATGTATGCACGCGCCCGCCAGTAAATCCAAGCAGGCTCTTTTTGCGCAGCAGGGCTCATATTGTCGACAGCCGATTGAATCACAGCCCAAGCAGGTGTTTTGCCAGCACGCAAACCAGCGCGTACTTTCCACGCCAAGATATCGTCACTCAGCGCCGCGTTGCCAGCCACAGCAAAGTAGTCCAATGCTTTGTCGTCAAACTGTTGTGCAGCCTGCTTGGCCACCACTCCCCATGCCCAGCGCTTTTGCTCACTGTTAAGGGGAGAGGCCGACTTGCTTTGTAAAAGTTTGATGGCGTTATCTGGGTCTGAACTGGCGGTTTTGATCAACGCCAAGGTCATCCATTCAGCAGACTCTGAACCAAGGCTGGCTGCACGCTGAGAAAAAAACCGAGGCCCATTGGCAAAGAGTTCATCGAGCAAGGCCATATTGTGCTCTGAGACAAGTTTTAAAGCATCGCGGGCTGGCACTTTGCGATTGTTTTCTACGGACAAACGGGCCTTGAGCCAAACATCTTCCGGATTGAATTTATGTTGTTTGAGCAATTGAGAAACCGCATAGGTACAGCCCTCATCGGCCTGACGCATATTCAGCCAAGTGCGACGAATGTCTTCAATCGGCGAAGAGCCCACATTCAAGTCTTTTTGTTGAACTTCAAGCAAACGTGCATAGCACTCGATTTCCTTGTCGTCACGCATGCGGTAATGCGCATACTCGCGTTCAAACTGCGTCCATTCGCGCCGCTCGCCCAAAAGCAGCAACCAGTCGTTACGCATCCTGTCTTCTTGGTAGGTGCCGGCATAGCGTTGTAAAAAACTTTTAACTTCGGTGTCGGTGGCGTCGCCCAAGCGGACTCGCAACTCCCAAAAAGCAGCCCAAGGTTCTAGTAAATGGCCTTTGGCCTGAGGCAGCAGGGCCGCTAGTTTTTTGCGATCTGTTTTTTGGAATGCTTCAGACATGTCAAGGATGACCGCGTCGCCAGCATCGGCGGCTTTGGTGGGCGTGGAGGCTTTGGCCGGGGGCTTGGGTTTATTGGCTCCCTCTGCGGTCATCATGCAACCCCATAAGAGGGCGCAACAGGCAAACCGAAGTAACTTTGGAGGCATGACACAATCAATCAACTAATAGGATGCTTGGATTCTCCCATGGACAAAAAAGCCCTTCGTCAAGAACTGATTCAAACCAGACTGCAGATGCCAGACCGTGAGCGTCGCGCAGATTTGCTGCAAAGAGTCATGCGAATTTGGTTGTTCGATCAGCCACACACCGTCATTGGTGCCTATTGGCCCATCAAAGGAGAGTTTGACCCTTTGCCGGCGCTGCACCGCTGGAAAGAAGACGGGGAACTGCTAGACCACTCGGTGAGACGCCGTATTGGTTTGCCGGTGATAGACAAACAAACCAAAACCTTGACCTTTCATTCTTGGTACCCTGGGTGCGCCATGGAGGAAGATGCTTACAACATCCCCAAGCCCAAAGATACCGAAATCATTCAACCTACTTTGCTGTTTGTGCCGTGTGTGGGTTATGGGCCCGGCGGCTATCGCTTGGGTTATGGCGGCGGTTTTTATGATCGCACTTTGACCCAAATAACGCCCAAGCCTTTTACCGTGGGACTGGGTTTTACCCATGGCTTTTTGTCCGACTTCATTGCAGAGCCTCATGATGTGGCCTTAGATGCTTTGCTGAATGAAAACGGCGTGGTCTGGCCCATGTCTTAAGGGTGCTGGATGGCGCGACCCAAATCAGCAACCCACGACCTCAAGCGCGAAGAGATTTTGGAAGTAGCAGCCAACTGCTTTGCCGCGTCTTCTTATCCGGCTGCCAGCATGAACGATTTAGCCACGGCTTTAGGTACATCTAAGGCTCGGCTCTACCATTACTACGACAGCAAGCAAGCGATTCTTTTTGACTTGCTTGACAGATACACCCAACTTTTGGTGGAGTTGGTAGCAGAGGTTCAAAGCCAAGGAGCCCAATCCAAGAGCAGTTCCAAAGAGATTGTTCACAGCTTGGTTAGGCGGTTTTTGCAAACCTATGAAAGCTCCGCCACAAGACATATTGCTTTGCTTCACAGCACCCAGTTCCTGAGCATGGAGCAGCGCGCTTTGGTGGTGGGTCGGCAGCGCCAAGTGATGAATGCATTGGGCGATATGTTGAGCCAAGCCTATCCTGAGCGTGTGTCGGCGCACAACAAAATACCCTTAACCATGATGTTGTTCGGCATGATCAACTGGACCTTCACATGGCTCAGACCCCAGGGACCCCTCAGTTACGACGCGTTTGCCCAAGAGGTGATTGCTACTTTAGAGCATGGGTTTACTTCACCAAACCCCGAATATCAGCCTCATAAGCCTTGAGCGTTTTAACAGCGAACTCTCTTTGGCTTGCAGTGGTGCTGTTGTGTAACTGCGCGGCTGCTTCGCAATTGATGTCTTTACGCATCTCAACATAAGCCCGATAAGCTTCATCGGGTGAGTTGAGCAAACTTCGGTTGAGTAATGCAGTGACCTCTTGTTGTGACCAAGCCAAGCCCTGCTGCGATTTAGCAATGCGCTCCAAGGTGCTTACCGTGTCTTGCTGACGCCTGATGCGTTCACCCCAACTTTTTTGAGCGTCATACTGGGAGTCTTGGGCCAGCTGTTTGACCAAAGCTTTTTGCTTTTTATCCAAACGGTCATACCAACGCTCAGCGTTTTCTATGCCTTTGTCGACCTCTACCTGCAACTGTTTTTCGGCACTGGCGTCAAGCTTCCATTCCTTGCGGTAATCCCTGTTGTCTTTGTCGTACTGTTGCTCGAGGCGCTGCAGTTGCGCGGGTGTTAATTTCAAGGCCAAGCGGGCAATGACCGGCGACATTTGTTGCGACAAAGGCGTGAGCGTGTCTTTGAGCTCATCGAAAATCGAACAAATTTGTGGCCCAGTCATGTCTTTGGGTGCCAACACTGCCACTTTTTGAAAAATATCTGCATAGACGGGCAGTTGTTGCTGGCGGTGCCACTGATGCAAGACCTGTAAATCGGCTCGCAACTGTTTGTCTTGCTCCGAAGTGAGGTCTAAATGCGGGTTCACCCAAGAAAAAATCAACAAGCTGGGTGCTTGGTTGTAGCCAGTGATCAACAAGCTGCAAGCGCTCAAACTGAGCAGCAATCCCAAAGCCAAGAGTTTGGTTATAAGCGCAAAACGGGTGTGAAGCTGATTGATAATCCCAGCAATAAAAGGAAACAAGTTCATGGCATTTGTCGATGTGGTGATCATGGCAGCGGGCAAAGGCACCCGCATGAAGAGCAGTATGCCAAAAGTTTTACACCGTTTGGGGGGTAAGGCTTTGTTGCAGCATGTGATTGACACGGCTTCACAAGTGCACGCCAGACGGGTGGTGGTTATCACCGGCCATGGTGCCGAAGAAGTGGAAGCCAGTTTAAGTGTTCACGACAAAGTTCAGTGCGTACGCCAAATGCCGCAACTGGGCACGGGTCACGCTATGCAGCAAGCCGTGCCGGTGTTGGCAGATGATGGCATCACTTTGGTGTTGTCCGGTGATGTGCCTTTGATTCAAGCCGA
>CANLWQ010000065.1 GCA_947494405.1 Comamonadaceae bacterium
AGCCGGCCAATTTGTATTCGCAAGCGCCGGCCACGCATTCCATGATTTCAGCAGCAGCGGTGTTGAAAGTCAGGTGCGAGGGCAGCACCACACCCACTGATTTTTTTTCGCAATTGGCCAAGGTGACGGTGTGGCTGATGCATTTGCCTTCAAAGTACACATTGGCTTGGGTGGCGATGCTCGCGCCTTGGAGTTGTTCGGTCACCATGTTCAGGCTTTCTTTTTAAGGGTGGTTTTACGAGGTGCAGTTTTAGCTGCACGGGCGGCGCGTTCGTTTTTCAGGTTGCCAGCGATGCGCATGCGCAAAGCGTTGAGTTTGATGAACCCTCCGGCGTCGGCTTGGTTGTAAGCGCCGCCGTCATCGTCAAATGTGGCGATGCGGGTGTCGAACAAACTGTCGGTTTTGCTCTCGCGACCAACACACATGATGGTCCCCTTGTAGAGCTTCAAGCGCACTTTGCCATTGGCTGTGGCTTGCGAGGCGTCAATCAGGCCTTGCAGCAGTTCGCGCTCGGGGCTGAACCAGTAGCCGTTGTAAATCAGTCTGGCGTAGCGCGGCATCAGGTCTTCTTTAAGGGCCAGCACTTCGCGGTCCAGGGTGATGGACTCGATGGCGCGGTGACCCGTCAACAAAATCGTGCCGCCCGGGGTTTCGTAGCAACCACGGCTTTTCATGCCCACATAGCGGTTTTCTACTTTGTCTAAGCGGCCAATACCGTGTCTGCCACCCACTGTGTTGAGGTGTGTCAGCACCTTGGCCGCACTCATGCGCACGCCGTCGATGGCCACCACGTCGCCGTGTTTGTAGGTGAGCTCTATGACTTGCGGTTTATTGGGCGCTTTTTCAGGACTGACGGTCAAGCGCCACATGCTGTCGTCGGGAGCGTAGTTGGGGTCTTCCAAAATGCCGCCCTCGTAGCTGATGTGCAGCAAGTTGGCATCCATGGAGTAGGGCGCGGGGCCTTTGCGTTTGGCGCCATCCACAGGGATGCCGTGTTGATCTGCGTAGCGCATTAGCTTTTCACGCGAGAGCAAATCCCATTCACGCCAAGGCGCAATGATTTTTACATTGGGCATCAGGGCATAAGCGCCCAACTCGAAACGCACTTGGTCATTGCCTTTGCCTGTTGCGCCGTGGCTGATGGCGTCAGCCTTGGTTTTGCGGGCAATTTCCACCAAGCGCTTGGCAATCAAGGGGCGGGCGATGGAGGTGCCCAAAAGGTACTCACCCTCGTAAAGTGCATTGGCGCGGAACATGGGGAAAACAAAGTCGCGCACAAACTCTTCACGCAAATCTTCAATAAATATATTACTGGGCTTGATGCCCATTTTGATGGCCTTGAGGCGAGCAGGCTCGATTTCTTCGCCTTGGCCAATGTCAGCGGTAAAGGTGACGACTTCGCAATGGTATTCGTCTTGCAGCCACTTCAGAATGATGGAGGTGTCCAAGCCGCCCGAGTAGGCGAGCACGACGCGTTGCGGGGCACTGGATTTGCTAGAAATAGGCATAGGGCGGTTCTGGTTGGGCAAAGCGGCGATTCTAGGCCACCGCTTTGCCAATTCAAGCCTTGCGGCAGATGAAAAAAAACCGCCTTGCTAGGCGGTTGGAGGAGTTGCTATGACTATCAGAAGCTTTGCGGCGCAGAACCCAGGGGAGGGATGGCGTTTTGCGCAGGATAGGGCACGCTGGGCGGTGCCGATTGTGTGGAAGAAATCATGGGAGTGACTTGCAAGCGCACAGTAGGGCCGGGGTCTTGCGGCATTTGCACGTTGTATTGCTTGCCGTTGAATTCATAGACCACGTTGTAGGCAATCGTGCGATTTTCATAAAAATTTTGGGTGCTGCAAGTTTGCACAGTGCGCGTTTCGGTGGGCGGCGCACCTTCGATGCGGTCTCCCAACATGGCGCCACCAATCAGACCTATGGCTGTGGCCAATGCGTTTCCGTCACCTTTACCTATGGCGTTACCCACCACGCCGCCAGCGATGGCACCCATGGCAGAACCTGCTCCTGATTTGTGGGCTTGGGTGGCTACTTGTTGCTGAGTACATACCTGCCTTGGCACGGCCACTTGTTGAATGATGGGTATGGATGAAACAACACGGCCCACCTCTTGCGCGCCCAGCATGGAACTGAAAGAAGCGGTTGCGACCAAAACAAAGGGAATAAAACGTGACATGAGGTCTCCAATAAACAAAATGAATCGAAGCTTTAACGTGCCAAAAGAGCTGGCGGTTGACTCTGTAGAAATTTTAGCTTGCAGTGGTTAGTAGACAATGGCCATATGAATCTTCAGGAATGGCTTTCCCATTGTGAGCGGTTACACCCGCAAAACATCGATATGGGCTTGGAAAGAGTAAGTTTGGTCGCCAAGGCGATGGGGCTGAATTTTGACTGCCCCGTCATTACCGTGGCGGGCACCAATGGCAAAGGCTCTACCTGCGCCATGCTTGAAGCCATTTTGCGTGAGGCGGGTTATCGCACCGGGCTTTTTACCTCCCCGCATTTGGTGTATTTCGAAGAGCGTTGCAAATTGCAGGGTAAAGCAGTGGCTTCTTCTGTTTTGGTGGCGCATTTCACCAAAGTAGACGCCATGCGCGGCGACATTTCTCTCACGTATTTTGAATTCACCACACTGGCTATTTTGAGTTGCTTGGCCGACGCCCAACTCGATGTGGTGATTTTGGAGGTGGGCTTGGGTGGGCGTTTGGACGCGGTGAATGTGATTGACACCGACTGCGCCATCATCACCAGCATAGACATAGACCACACGGAGTGGCTGGGTCCTGACCGCGAAAGCATAGGCCGTGAAAAGGCCGGCATCATGCGCAGTGGCAAACCCGTCATCATCAGCGACCCGCATCCGCCACTCAGCTTGGCGCAACACGCGGCAAGCGTGGGAGCCGTGCTTTGGCAATCCGGCGTTGACTTCCATTACGAGGGCGACCAGCAGCAATGGCGCTGGGTGGGAGCTGGACGCACATGGGCGGGTTTGGCATATCCGGCTTTGCGCGGGGTGAATCAACTTGTCAATGCAGCAGGTGTTCTTGCGGCTTTGCAGGCTTTGCGCGAGCGCTTACCGGTGACTGCGCAAGCCATACGCTTGGGACTGTCGCGTGTGGAATGGGCTGGGCGGTTTCAAATGTTGCCAGGTCAGCCAGCCCTGGTGTTGGATGTCGCGCACAACCCGCATGCGGTTGCCGCCTTGGCCCACAACCTGGACGCCATGGGCTACTTCGCCGTCACCCGCGCAGTGATGGGAGCGATGGCTGATAAAGATTTGCAAGGCATGTTGCAACGCTTACAGCCGTTGGTCGACCATTGGTATTTTTGTGATTTGCCTTCACCACGGGCTGCCACGGGTTTGCAATTGCAGTCGGTGTGGCAAGCCAGTTCGCCGCCAGCAACTCAAATGGCACAAACTTTCGCTGACCCCTCTTTGGCATTGACCCAAGCAATGGCAGACGCAGACCCCACTGATAGAATTCTGGTCTTTGGTTCTTTCCTGACCGTTGGCGGTGTTTTAGAGCACGGCATAGCGGGCCGCCTTTCTGCCCAAAGCCCACCTGACTGACATGGCATTTTTCAAGTCCCGCTCCTCTGGCAATGCTTCGGCAGATGATAAAAATGCTGATGGCATGGCCGCTCAAAGCCTTGATGTCTTACGCAGGCAAGCACGCCACCGCCTGATTGGCGCCACTGTTTTGGTGTTGCTTGCTGTCATTGGTTTTCCTTTGGTGTTTGACACCAAGCCGCGTGAAGTTGATGCCGACATACGAATTGACATGCCGGACAAAGAAAGAGTCCTTCCAACCCAGCCACCCTCGCCACCTGCGGCAGCAGTAACAACTCCCGTGGCCGATGTGGATATACCTGTTAAAAACGAGCCTATCGAGGTGGTTGAAAAACCTTCTCCACCCCAAGCCAAAGAGGAAGAGCTTCCCGCTAAACCCCCTGAGCCCATCGCCAAGCCCGATGAGGCTGCTCCGCGTTTTATTGTGCAAGTGGGCGCTTTTGAGCAAGACAGCAAGGCCAAAGAAGTACGCGCCAAACTTGAAAAAGCCGGCATCAAAACTTACACCCATATCGCCCAAACCAAAGAGGGAAGGCGTATTCGTGTGCGCGTGGGCCCCTTTGGCACCAAAGAAGAAGCGCAAAAAACTGTCGACAAAATCAAGTCTTTGCAACTCAGTGCCTCGGTGCTGACGATTTGAAGAGATGAACACCCTGGATCTGGTCTTGCTGGCTTTGACAGCCATTTCTGTGGTTTGGGGTTTGTGGCGCGGTGTGATTCGGGAGTCTTTTTCCGTGCTGGCGTGGTTGGCCGGTTTTCCGATTGCCAGCTATTTCGCTTTGGATGTACGGCACTGGCTGAATTTAAGCGACACATCTCCGGCTGTGTCCTTGGTATTGGCTTGGGTTTTGGTTTTTTTGTCGGTTTGGCTGGTGTGTCGTGTTTTTTCATCCCTGCTCAGTGGCGCATTGTCCGTAGTGGGTTTGGGTGTATTCAATCGCTTATTGGGTGCCGTGTTTGGCCTTATGCGTGCGGTCTTGGCATTGATGGTTTTTGCCATCTTGGTTCGCTTGACACCAGCAGCCAATTTCCCTTTGTGGCAATCGTCTTGGGTGGTTCAAATGGCCCATAAAGGCATTGAGCTCTTCAAGCCCTTTTTACCTGTTCCTCTGGAAGGTTGGGTGTTCTGATGTGTGGCATTGTGGGTGTGGTCAGTCAAACAGCGGTGAATCAACTTATTTATGACGCCTTGCTGCTGTTGCAACACCGCGGGCAAGATGCGGCAGGCATAGTCACCCAGCTAGAGCAAAAGTTTTTCATGCACAAAGCCAAAGGCATGGTGCGTGATGTGTTTAGAACACGCAATATGCGTGCCTTGCCCGGCAATATTGGCTTGGGGCAGGTGCGTTACCCCACGGCAGGCAATGCTTACAGTGAAGAGGAAGCGCAGCCGTTTTATGTGAACGCGCCGTTTGGATTGGTCTTGGTTCACAACGGCAACCTCACCAACGCCCAAGCCTTGAAAGAAGAATTGTTTTCCACCGACCATCGCCACATCAATACCGAGAGTGACTCCGAGGTGCTGTTGAATGTGTTGGCTCACGAACTGGAAAAACCCACCCGCGGCGTGGTTTTGACGCCCGCTGATGTGTTTGCAGCTGTTGAAGGTGTGCACAAGCGGGTGAAAGGTTCATATGCGGTAGTGGCGCTTATTGCTGGTCATGGGCTGCTGGCTTTTCGCGATCCTTTTGGTATCCGGCCATTGTGCATGGGCAAGAGCGCAGACGGCACATGGATGGTGGGCAGCGAATCGGTGGCTTTGGAAGGTACCGGTCACCATTTCGAGCGTGATGTGGCGCCAGGTGAAGCGGTATTTTTTGATTTAAAAGGTCAATTGCACGCCAAACAATGCGCCGTCAACCCCAAGTTGATGCCCTGCATTTTCGAGTTCGTGTATTTGGCCCGCCCCGACTCGACCATGGACGGCATGTCGGTGTACCAAGCGCGGCTCAATTTGGGTGAAACCTTGGCCAAACGGGTGGTGTCAACCTTGCCCCCGTCTGAAATTGATGTGGTGATCCCCATCCCCGAGTCCAGCCGACCCAGCGCCACACAGTTGGCGCATTTGCTCGGCAAGCCTTACCGCGAAGGTTTTGTGAAAAACCGCTACGTGGGGCGAACTTTCATCATGCCCGGTCAAGCAGTTCGCAAGCGCTCAGTTCGCCAAAAACTCAATGTGATCGTGAGTGAGTTCAAAGGCCGCAATGTATTGCTGGTGGACGACTCCATCGTGCGTGGCACCACCAGCAAAGAAATCGTGCAAATGGCCAGAGATGCAGGTGCCAACAAAGTGTATTTGGCCAGCGCCGCCCCGCCAGTGCGCTTTCCCAATGTGTACGGCATTGACATGCCCACCCCCGAAGAGCTGGTGGCCCATGAGCGCAGCGTGGAAGAAATTCGCCAGCTCATTGGTTGTGATGCGCTGATTTACCAAGAGGTCAGTGCCATGCGCGAGGCTGTGTCAAGAGCGGCTTTGGCGGGTTCGCCTGAGGTCAAGGGCTTTGATGCCTCTTGCTTTGACGGTGTTTACATCACCGGCGACATCACTGCTGACGATATTACCCGGCTCAACCAACAGCGCGTCAACGCCGAAGAAGATGCCGAGGATAATTCGCGCTTGGCTTTGCCCAATGCCAATCATTAAAACTTTATGACCGAACGCGCTTTACCCCCCAACCTACATATAGACACGCTGGCTGTTCGCAGTGCGGTAGACAGATCGCAGTATGGCGAAAACTCTGAAGCGCTTTACCTGTCCTCCAGCTTTGTGCAGCCCGACAGTGCAACCGCCGCGCGTCGTTTCTCGGGTGAGGAAGACGGCTACATTTATTCGCGCTTTACCAACCCCACTGTGGCCAGCATGGAAATGCGCTTGGCAGCTCTTGAGGGCTCTGAAGCCTGTGTGGGAACGGCCAGCGGCATGGCTGCGGTGTTGTTGCTGTGCATGGCTTTGCTGAAAAGCGGCGACCATGTGGTGTGTTCACATTCGGTGTTTGGGTCCACGCACAAATTACTCAGTACGGAGTTTGCTAAGTTTGGTGTTCAAACCACGTTTGTCTCGCAAACCAATTTGAGCGAATGGTCTAACGCCATACAAACCAATACCCGTTTGCTGTTTGCCGAAACTCCTACCAACCCTTTGACCGAAGTGTGTGACATTGCCGCCTTAGCGCAGATTGCCAAAATGGCCGGCGCTGTTTTGGCGGTGGACAACTGTTTTTGCACGCCTGCTTTGCAAACCCCTATCTCCTTGGGGGCTGATGTGGTGGTGCACTCGGGCACCAAATACTTGGATGGTCAGGGGCGCGTGGTGGCAGGGGCGCTGTGCGCCAGCCTTGCCATGGTCAAAGAAAAATTCATTCCTGTGATGCGCAGTGCTGGCATGAGTTTGTCGCCCTTCAATGCCTGGGTGGTGCTCAAGGGACTAGAGACCTTGTCATTGCGTATGAAGGCGCAGTCTGCCCAAGCTTTAGATCTTGCCCAGTGGTTGGAAAACCATCCCAAGGTTGCCAAGGTGTACTTTCCTGGCTTGGCCAGTCACCCCCAGCATGCTTTGGCTATGGCACAGCAGTCGGGCATGGGTGGCCCTGTGCTGTCTTTTGATGTGGTGGGTGCGTCTGTAGAGCACAGACGCGCCAATGCTTTCACCGTCATCGACAACACCCAACTGATGTCCATCACCGCCAATTTAGGCGATGTGAAAACCATCATCACCCACCCCGGCAGCACTTCACACGGGCGCTTAACCGAGGCGAATCGACAACTTGCTGGCATACAACAAAGCTTGGTGCGCATAGCTGTGGGCTTAGAGCACCTTGATGACCTTAAAGCTGATGTGTCGCGTGGCCTTGATTTGATTTCAGCCTCCGCATGACCACCCGTACACGTTTTGCACCGTCGCCCACGGGCTTTATCCATTTGGGCAATATCCGTTCTGCGCTTTACCCTTGGGCATTTGCCCGAGCCACCGGCGGCAAGTTTATTTTGCGCATCGAAGACACCGATGTAGAACGCTCCTCGCAAGAGGCTGTAGAAGTGATTTTGCAAGGCATGGCATGGCTGGGCTTAGACCATGACGAAGGCCCTTTCTACCAAATGCAGCGCATGGATCGCTACAAGCAAGTGCTGGCGCAACTGGTGGCTGCGGGCCATGTTTACCCTTGCTACATGGGCGTGGCTGAGCTAGATGCTCTGCGCGAGCGCCAAATGGCCGCCAAAGAAAAGCCACGTTACGACGGCACATGGCGCCCTGAACCAGCAAAGACTTTGCCTGCTGTCCCCGAGGGTGTACAACCGGTGTTGCGCTTTAAAACACCACTGAGTGGTGTGGTTGCTTGGGAAGATAAGGTGAAAGGTCGCATAGAAATCAGCAACACCGAGTTAGATGATTTGGTGATTGCTCGACCCGATGGCACACCCACCTATAACTTCTGCGTGGTGGTGGATGACATCGATATGGCTATCACCCATGTGATTCGTGGTGACGACCATATCAATAACACTCCGCGGCAAATTCACATCTTCCGCGCCTTGGACCATGAGCCACCGGTGTACGCCCACTTGCCCACGGTGCTCAACGAGCAGGGCGACAAACTCAGTAAGCGCATCGGTGCCAAGCCTGTTACCCAGTTTCGTGATGAAGGTTTTTTGCCTGAGGCCATGGTGAATTACTTGGCTCGCTTGGGTTGGAGCCATGGTGATGATGAAATCTTTAGCAAGGCGCAATTTGTTGAATGGTTCAACCTAGACCACTTAGGTAAGAGCGCTGCGCAGTTTGATGAAGCCAAACTGCGCTGGGTGAATGCACAGCATTTGAAAGCCATGAAAGACGATGACTTGGCTGCTTTGGTGCAAGACCAATTGGCATTGAAAGGTATATCTGTGGATGAGCGTTTATCTGCCATCTGTGGGTTGTTCAAGGACCGGTGCGACACCACCCTGGCGCTGGCCCACTGGGCGCAGGCTTTCTATTCGGATGTGCACCCTAAAACCGAAGAACTGGTCACGCATGTGACCGATGAAGTCAAGCCCGCTTTGCAACTGCTGGCCGACAAGTTGGCTGCACTGAGCGAGTGGAACGTGGCCGCTATCAGCGCAGCGATCAAAGAAGTGTTGAGTGAAAAGGGCTTGAAGATGCCGCAGTTGGCCATGCCCGTGCGCGTCTTGGTGATGGGCACACCGCAAACACCTTCAGTGGATGCGGTGCTGCACCTGTGCGGGTTGGAGAAAGTTTTGACTCGTCTTAAGGCCGCTTAAAAGTTGGTTATACTCCTTGGCTCGACACCCAACGGGGGTATAGCTCAGCTGGGAGAGCGCTTGCATGGCATGCAAGAGGTCAGCGGTTCGATCCCGCTTACCTCCACCAAACAAGGCGTCGAGTTGGTTGGTCCAAAAGGTTTTGACCCTATCGTCTAGAGGCCTAGGACATCACCCTTTCACGGTGAGTACCGGGGTTCGAATCCCCGTAGGGTCGCCAAGTTTG
>CANLWQ010000066.1 GCA_947494405.1 Comamonadaceae bacterium
CAAATTCTTGTTGCTCTAGCCCCAACTTGTAAGCGCCGGCACGTCCAAATTCAGAGGCGGCAATGTCCAGCGAAATAGCCACTTGGTCGTAGCGGTAGCCCGCCGCGTCAATGGCGCGGGTCAGGGTTTGCAGCGCTTCTTCATTGGAGTCAAACACCGGCCACCAGCCGCCTTCGTCGGCCACACCGGCGAGCTTGCCCGCCGCCGCCATGAGCTTGCCGGCCGCGTGATAGACATTGGCTACCATTTCCAGCGCCTCGCTGAAACTTTGGGCCCCCACGGGCATGACCAAAAAATCTTGTATATCCACCCGCCGCCCCGCATGGGCACCGCCGCCAAAAATTTGAATCTCTGGCAGGGGCAGGCGCACCGGTTTGTCGCCAGCCAAATAACGCCACAGCGGCAAGCCCTCGCTGGCCGCGGCAGATTGCAACACCGCCAGCGAGGTGGCGATGGTGGCATTAGCGCCCAAGCGGCTTTTCAGCGGCGTGCCGTCCAGTGCAATCAATACTTGGTCAATGCGTTCTTGGTCTGTGGCGTCCATGCCTTGCAGGGCTTGGGCAATTGGCCCATTCACCTGCGCCACTGCTTGGCTGACATCCAAACCGCCCAGCAAGGGACCGCCGTCGCGCAACTCTAGGGCCTCGCGGCTGCCGCGTGAAGCGCCTGCGGGCGCCACACCGCGCCCCAAAGCGCCGTTGCTCAGTTGCACATCTACTTCTATGGTGGGGCGACCCCGCGAGTCCCAAATACGCCGTGCATGCAGGTGTTGAATCGTGGTGCTCATCAAGGTGTCCAGTGTTGTCTAAGCGTCTGCAAAAGGGTGGCGGGTTGCAGCAAAAAGGGTTTGGCAAAACGGCGCACATGTTCGCGCTGGTGGTCGGTGGTGAGGTATTCCACTGGCGACTTGCCATCCACCCGCGCCAACAACAGGCCCGCCAGCAAAGCGCAGGCGCGCGCCTCCAGTGCGGCGCGGTCTTCCCAGTTGACCGCTGACAAATAGCTGTGGGCCAAAGCATCAAAGCAGTCTAGGTAAGCCGTGTGGTGCGCGGGTTTCCATAAGCATTTGAGCAGCAAATGGTTAAGCACAAACGCCAAGTCGAAAGCCGGGTCACCGTACCAAGCGCATTCGGCGTCTAAAAATACGGGCCCGTGTGGTCCGATCAAGATGTTTTTAGGGCTGACGTCGCCATGAACCAACACATATTTGTGCGACAAGGTTTGCTGCACCAAGCCATGCAAGGCCTGGGCGCAATCGGGGTGGCGCAATGCAGTTGCGTTGAAATACGGGTCTAGGCGAATGGCCAGAAAATCTTGATCATGGTCAAACGCTTGGGCTAAATCGGCTTGGCCGGCGCTTGCTGCATGCCAAGTGGCCAAGCACTGAGCCACTTTCTTGGCGATATGCACATCCATCACGCCATCGCGCAACTGGGTTTTCCACACAGGGTGTTGATCTGGGGATAAGTAAGCCATGGCAAACACGCAGTCTTGTTGGTCTTCACCCAGCAGCGCAGGAACCGCATGGGGCAGGTGTTGGGTGGCAAACCGCAACCACGCCACCTCGTGTCTGTTGCGCTTGACCGGCGCTTCCCACAGCGCGGCCACCTTCAGCTGCGGCAAGGCGCGTTTGAGGCAAAAGCTTTGCCTTGGCGTGTCCACCCGCACGATGAGCGAGGACACCCCGCCAGTTAAGGGAGTGAAAGTGGGCGTTTCATTTGGCAGCAACAAACCCATACGGTGCAGGGGCGCGATCAACTCGGGGTGTGGATGAGTCAATGTGTCAGGCCTTACCAAGAAATATTGAATTTATGTAGCAAGGGGCGCAATACAAACAGCGGGCCCACCCATAAGTACTGCACATCTTCAAAGAAGGAGGGTTTTTTTCCTTCAAGCTTGTGACCAATAAATTGCAAAACCCAAGCGAAAACAAAGATGCCTATACACAGCGGCAGGCGAGCCTCGCCCATGGCGTGAACCAAGGCCAACAGCAAGACAGACCAAACACCCATCGCCAGTAAAAACACCCCAGACAAACGGGCGTAATACACCATGCTGGCCGCCATGAACGCATAGGCCAGCCATGGGTGAATGCAAAAAATCAAGCCAATCAGGCTGAGCATGATGAGGGGAATGGCAATGAAATGGATGCGCTCATTCACTGCATGTTGGTGACTCTCCCCATAATGCGCCAACAACTGGTCTATGCGGCGCTCAGGTAAAGCTTCTTCCAAGGTTTCCATGTTGTTTCTCCTGAAAATTCAGCTGATCAGTGCTTGGGCGAATTCCTCGGCGTTGAAAGCCTGAAGGTCCTCCAGCTTTTCGCCTATGCCAATGAAATACACCTTCAGAGGCTTAGGTGCTGGGGTGTTGCGTTGCTGCGCCCATAAAGCAATGGCGGCCAGCACGCCGCCTTTGGCCGTGCCATCAAGTTTGGTGACGATCAAGCCTGTGAGGCCCAACGCTTCGTCAAAGGCTTTGACTTGTGCCAAGGCGTTTTGGCCGGTGTTGCCATCAATCACCAACAACACCTCGTGGGGCGCAGAGGCATCGGCTTTTTGGATGACGCGCTGGACTTTTTTCAGCTCGTCCATCAAATGCATTTGCGTGGGGAGGCGACCCGCGGTGTCTATCAACACCACATCGCGGCCTCGGGCCTTGCCAGCCGTGACCGCATCAAAACTCACTGCTGCAGGGTCGCCTTGGTCTTGGCTGATGATGTCGACTTGGTTGCGGTCGGCCCACACCAACAACTGTTCTTTGGCGGCTGCGCGAAAGGTGTCAGCTGCAGCCAGCAGCACACTCAAACCCGCGTCACTCAGGTGGCGGGTGAGTTTGCCAATCGAGGTGGTTTTGCCCGCCCCATTCACACCAGCCACCATGATGACTGTGGGTTTGTGAAGCGACAGCGTCAGCGCCCCTTCAAGCGGCAGCAGCACTTGGGTCAATACCTCAGTGAGCAAGACTTTCACCTGATCGGGTTGGGTGCTTCCAGTGGCTTTGACGCGCAACTTCAAGGCTTGCAACACAGCTTGGGTGGCCGGCATGCCGGCGTCGGCCATCAAGAGTGCAGATTCCAGTTCTTCATACAAAGCGTCATCGATGACTTTGCCGCCAAACACCCCCGCGATGCTGCTGCCCGTGCGTTGCAAACTGCTGCGTAATCGACCCAGCCAGTTTTGGGCAGCAACTTGCGCGGGCGAGGTGCTGCTCTCGACTAAGGCCGCCGGCGCAGGGGTCTTTCTTTTGAACAAACTGAACATAAGGGCGAGGTTTCTAGAATGTCGTCTGTCTTGCCAAAAGAGCAAGCGCATACCTGAGCCATTCTATGAAACCCTTGTTCCTCCTAGTTTTTCGCGCCCCTGTTAGCTTGGCTTTGGGTCTGGCACTGGCTTTGACGCAGCTGTCAGCTCAGGCACAAACACCCCCCCAAGCCCAACAATTCACTTTAAGTAACGGCATGACGCTGATCGTCAAGGTGGATAAACGTGCGCCCACAGCGGTGCATATGCTGTGGGTGCGTGTGGGTTCCATGGATGAAGTCGATGGCGTTTCTGGCGTGGCGCATGTGCTGGAGCACATGCTGTTCAAAGGCACGGCCACGGTCAAGCAAGGCGAGTTTTCGCGCCGGGTGGCGGCCTTGGGTGGGCGGGAAAATGCTTTCACCAACAAGGATTACACCGGTTACTACCAGCAAATTCCGGCCAAGCGCTTAAGTGAAGTGATGGCACTTGAAGCCGACCGTTTTTCCAACAACCAGTGGCCCGACGCTGAGTTTGTCAAAGAACTCGAGGTGGTCAAGGAAGAGCGTCGCATGCGCACCGAAGATTCGCCGCGCATGTTGATGTACGAGCAACTCAACGCCACCCAGTTTGTGGCCTCTCCCTACCGCCGCCCTGTGGTTGGTTGGATGAATGACTTAGACGCCATGACACCGCAAGACGCCCGCGATTTTTATCGGCGTTGGTATGTGCCGGCCAACGCCGCTGTGGTGGTGGTGGGCGATGTGGATGTGGCCGAGGTGAGGCGTTTGGCTGAAACCAGCTATGGGCAAATCCCCGCAGGCTTGGTGCCTGCGCGCAAGCCTCGCGAGGAGCCTGTACAAACCGGTACGCGCCGCGTGCTGGTCAAAGCGCCTGCCGATCAAGCCTATATCACTTTGTCTTGGAAAGTGCCCAATTTCTCTGGCTTTGAAGCCACCGAGGACAACCGCGATGCGCTGGCGCTGACTTTGCTGTCTGCGGTTTTAGATGGTTACAGCGGTGCCCGCCTAGACCGCGCTTTGGCCCAAGGTGAGGGCCGCTTGGCAGACAGCGTGGGCGCCTCCAACACCATGAGTGGGCGTGGCCCGCAGGTGTTCATGCTTGACGCGGTACCCGCCAAGGGCAAAACCCCCGAACAACTTGAGGTGGCTTTGCGCGCCCAAATCGCGCGAATCGCCAAAGAAGGTGTGAGCGAGGCCGAGATGCGACGCGTCAAAGCGCAGTGGATGGCGTCCAATGTGTACCAGCGAGACTCCATCTTCAACCAAGCCCGTGAGTTGGGCAACGCTTGGATAGAAGGCATGCCTTTGGACAGCGCCGAGCGTGTGTTGGAAAGCTTGAACACCATCACCCCTGCCCAAGTGCAGGCGGTGGCAGCCAAATATTTTGGCGACGACACATTGACAGTGGCCACCTTGCTGCCGCAAACCGGCGCCAGAGCCTTCCCGCGCAAACCCAGCGCCGCCTCGCGTCATGGGGAGTCCACACGATGAAACGCTTTGCTTGTGCAGTTGTATTACTTCTTCCCTTGGTTTCTTGGGCGGGCATTCCTATCCAACATTGGACCCTAGCAACGGGTGCCAAGGTGTATTTGGTGGAGGCCCCAGGTATCCCCATGGTGGATGTGCAAATCGAGTTTGACGCGGGTGCCCGTCGCGACCCGGCGGGTCAAACCGGCTTGGCCGTGGCTACCGCCAAAATGATGGGCAAGGGGGTCAAGGCCTTCCAAGGCCAAGCGGCCATGGATGAAAACCAGTTGGGCGAGGCTTGGGCCGACTTGGGTGCCATGGTGGGGGCTAACGCCAGCGCCGACCGCATGAGTTTTTCACTCAGAAGCCTCACCCGTCCCGAGTTGCTGGACGCGGCGGTTGCCTTGGCCGCTAGGCAGTTGGCAGCGCCCAGTTTCCCCTCAAAAGTGTGGCAAAGCGAGCGTCAGCGTTGGGTGGCGTCCATTGCCGAGTCCAACACCAAGCCGGCTACACAGGGCGGCAAAGCTTTCAACAAAGCCGTGTTTGGCACCCACCCTTATGGGGCTGAAGTGGATGAGGCCAGTTTGCGCCGCATTGATACCCCAGACATGGCGCAATTTTTAGCGCGCTACATGCTGCTGTGCCAAGCCAAGATCAGTGTGGTGGGCGCTGTCAATCGGGAACAAACCGAACGTTTGCTCACGCAGTTGCTCAGTGGCTTGCCACGCCAAAGCGCTTGCCCTGTGTTGCCAATGGTTGGCGAGGTCGCACCGTTGAAGCAAGCCCAAAAACTGGAAATCCCGTTTGAATCGGCGCAAGCCCATGTGTTCATAGGACAAGTTGGCATTGCCCGCCAAAACCCCGATTTCTTTGCTTTGACACTGGGTAACTATGTGCTGGGCGGTGGCGGTTTTGTGTCGCGCCTGACCAATGAGGTGCGCGAAAAGCGGGGTCTGAGTTACAGCGTGTACAGCTATTTTTCACCTGGCCAACACGCTGGTGCATTCATGGTGGGACTGCAAACCCGACCCGACCAAGCTGCGCAAGCCGTGCAAGTTGCCAGTGATGTGCTGGCCGAGTTTGTTCGCACCGGCCCTACCGACCAAGAAGTGCAAGCCGCCAAAGATTTTTTGATTGGCGGCTTTGCCTTGCGCATAGACAGCAACCGCAAACTGCTGGATAACCTCAGCAATATTGCTTGGTTCGATTTGCCTTTGGACTACCTGGACACCTGGTCGGCAGAAATGGACAAACTTACCTCCGCACAAATCCAGCAGGCTTTTGCCCGCAATCTGCAACCCCAGCGCATGGTCAGTGTCATCTTGGGTGGCAAACCTTGAAACCTGGCGAGGTGCGCATCATTGGCGGGGAGTGGAAGCGCAGCAAATTGCCGCTGCCGCGCTCAGTCGATTTACGCCCCACGCCCGACAGGGTGCGCGAAACCTTGTTCAACTGGCTGGGCCAAGATTTGTCCGGCTGGCATTGTGTGGACGCATTTGCCGGCACCGGCGCATTAGGCTTTGAAGCCGCGTCTCGCGGTGCGGCCAAGGTGCTGCTCTGCGATGTCAATTCGGTGTGCATAGAAGCCATGACCAAAAGCCAGGCCAAGCTGGGGGCCAGCCAACTGCGTTTGGTGCGCAGCGATGGGTTGGCAACCCTCAGACAACAAGCGCCGCAAAGCCTGGATTTGGTGTTTATTGACCCACCTTACGACTTTGCGCATTACCCTTTGGCCTTGGCAGCCGCGGCGGCTTGCATCAAACCCACCGGGCAAATTTACCTGGAAGCTGCCAAAGCTTGGAGCGCAGATGAGCTGGGCGCTTTGGGCTTGCGCGTGGCGCGGCACTTGAAGGCTGGCGCGGTTCACGCCCACTTGCTGCAGCCAGCGGCATAATGCCTCGACCCTTTGCCGATAGGAGCGCTGATGTCTGCCCAAGTCATTGCCTTGTACCCTGGAACCTTTGACCCAATTACTTTGGGTCATGAGGATATTGTTCGGCGTGCAGCTCGCATGTTCGATCAAGTGGTGGTGGCGGTGGCCAGCGCCCACCATAAAAAAACCATGTTCACTTTGGAAGAGCGCTTGACCATGACCCGCGAGGCTTTGCACGACTGCAGCAATGTGCAGATCAAAACCTTTGATGGCTTGGTCATCGATTTCGCCGCCAGTTTGGGTGCCACCACCATGGTGCGCGGTATTCGCTCTATGACCGATTTCGATTACGAGTTTCAGCTCTCAGGCATGAACCGCCGCTTAGCGCCCAAAATAGACACCGTGTTTTTAAACACCTTGGATGTGTACCAGTGCATCTCCAGCACCTTGGTGCGCGAGGTCAACAACTTGGGCGGCGACGTCACCCAGTTTGTGTCGCCCAGCGTGCTGCGCTTTATGCTGACCAAAAAAACGGCTTGAGGCAAGCATGGCTTTGATGATCACCGATGAGTGCATCAACTGCGATGTGTGTGAACCCGAGTGCCCCAACAACGCCATTTTCATGGGCGTGCAGATTTACCAAATTGACCCGGCCAAATGCACCGAATGCGTGGGCCATTACGATGAGCCGCAATGCGTACAGGTGTGCCCCGTGGCGTGTATTCCGCTAGACCCACAGCATGCCGAAAACCACGACACGCTATGGGCCAAATACCAGCGCTTGGTCAATCACTCAGCCTAAAGCCTAATCAACCGCCGCTGTTTTGCGGGTCTTTTTAACTTTGGCTTTTTTCTTTTTGGCCTTGGTCTTGGTTTTGGCTTTGTCCATGCCCTCATCAGCAGCCTGGGCTTTGAAGGCACGAGGTTTGCCTTTGTCAGCCACCTTGTCTGATTGCGAGTCTTCGCAAGGCTTCATTTGGCCTTCTAGCTCGCACAGCAGTGCCGGTTTTTCTTTGGCCTTGGCTTGCAGGGCAGGGGGGCTTGCCAGCAACAGGCTAAGCAGTGTCAGACCCAGCGCGCGGGTCAGTAGAGGGTTGTGTTTCATGCGAATCGCCTTCCTTTAAAGGAGAGGCCGCCGCCGGACGTGGCGGTTTGGGCCTGGGCGGTTTGCTGGTGTGCACCATTTGCATGGCTTTTTCCATCTCACCGCTTGCCAAGCAGGCTAAGGCTTGCAGGCTGCGGTCAATGGAAGTGTCAATCAATATTCGCTGTTCTGGTGCAGGTTTCTTCAAAACCCAGTGAACCACTTCCGACTTGACACCGGGGTGGCCAATGCCTAAGCGCAAGCGCCAGTAGGCATCCGTGCCCATTTGCGCATGGATATCGCGCAAGCCGTTGTGGCCGGCGTGGCCGCCACCGAGTTTGAGCTTGGCTTCACCCGGTACCAAGTCGAGCTCATCGTGGGCCACCAGCATGTGTTCGGGGGCTATTTTGTAAAACCGTGCCAAAGCCGACACGGATTTACCCGACAAGTTCATGAAGGTCACCGGCTTGAGCAGCCACAGCGTGTGGCCTTGGTAATTGGCTTTGGCCACCCAGCCATGGAAATTTTTGTCGGGCAACAGAGGCACTTTAAGCAGCGCCGCCAATTGGTCTATACACCAAAAACCAGCGTTGTGGCGGGTGTGGTCGTATTCCGCGCCTGGGTTGCCTAGACCAACAAACAATTTAATCATGCATAGATTATCTGGCTTGTGAATAGCAGGCACAAAAAAGCCCGCTCAGAGCGGGCTTCTCATCAAGGCTTTTGTCGCCTAGATTATTTTTTGCCCTTGCCTTTGGCAGGCGCTGCAGCAGCAGCTGCGGGTTCTGGCGCGGCTTCTTCCACAACGGTGACCACGCTGACCACCACAGGGTTGTTCTTGCCATGAACCACAGCTTTGACGCCCTTGGGCAAGCTGATGTCATTGACGTGCAATGAGGTACCTTTTTTCAAGTCGCTCAAATCGACGGCGATGAACTCGGGCAAATCAGCGGGCAAGCAAGTGATTTCCAGCTCGTTGATGACGGGGTTGACCAAACAAGCATCTAATTTGACAGCAGGTGAATTCTCTTGGCCGCTGAAGTGCATAGGCACTTTCATGTGCAAAACCGTATCGGCTTCCACACGTTGGAAGTCAATATGCAGCACCAGCTGTTTGAAAGGGTGGTATTGCACATCGCGCAACAACACTTTGGAGGTTTGACCAGCGAATTCCATCTCGAGGATGGTGGCGTGGAATGCCTCTTTTTTCAGGGCATGCCACAGTGCGTTGTGGTCGAGTTCGATGGCCTGGGGCTGATGCGCCTTGCCACCATAGACGATACCGGGCGTGCGACCGGTGATGCGAAGACGGCGGCTCGCACCCGTACCTTGCTTAGCGCG
>CANLWQ010000067.1 GCA_947494405.1 Comamonadaceae bacterium
ATGGGGTTTGGGAAACCTCACCCGTTGTCGCGCCTTGGCGCAGGCATTAAAAGCTGAGGGCCGCCAAGTGGCCATGGTCGGCCCTGGCATTGAAATGCAGCAACCGGGCGATGTTGACACTTTTGAGTATTGGCAACCCTTAGATTGGCAAAACCAGTCGGCTGAAAATGCGAGTCAGTTGCTGGACATGGTTGCCCAATTCAAGGCGCAAGCGCTTGTCATCGATGACCCTCGTGCGGATGCTGATTTTCAGCAAATTCTGTTTGCCGAAAACATAAAGTGGCTGCAGTTTGATGGAACGGCCACCAAGCCTATGTGGGCCAATTGGATTCTCAATGCATTGCCCAGCGCCAACGCCCAAACATATTCAACTGTGGTGCGAAATCCAAATGCCAGATTGCTTTTAGGACCAATGTACGCAGTCTTGCGACAAGAATTTGCACGCACAGAAAAAAAACCAAAGCTCAATCCTGATGATATTTCGATTCTGCTGATATTCGGTGGCGGAGATGACAGGGGAGCCATTGCATGGTGTTTACAAAGCTTAGAACCCCTACTGAATAAAAACACCAAGCTGAAAATTATCAGTGGCTCGGCAAACCCCCAAAACAACACTAACTTGAAAATCATTGAAGGTATGTCAAAAGAACAGATTGAATACTTCATACAGCCTGCACATCCTTGGGAAATCATGTCGACCTGCGATCTGGCAGTCATGGCAAGCGGCACCACTGTGCATGAGGTCAATGTTTTTCAATTGCCCATGGTGCTCATGTCGGTGGTTGAAAACCAAGACAAACCTGGTCAGGCATGGGCACAGGCTGTGGGCGCTACATACCTGGGTGACTGGAGCCAGATTCATTCTGAGTTACTCAGAGAGTCCGTTCTGGCTCAATTAAAAGAACTTCCTATGCAAAACACGCCGGCATTGGTTGATGGGCTTGGAGCCTCCAGAGTTGCCAAAGTGCTGTGTGAGCAGCTCAACTAAATACGCGGAGTCGATATATGCAAAAAACTTTTTCCAATGAAACCCAAAGCAACGCTTTGGGTTACCACGAGTTGCGCCACAAGCCAGCCAAAGATGAGCTCAAGGCTTATTACGAAAAACGTTACTACCAAGACGAAATTCGCACACACCGACAAAGCTACAGCGATCAAGAATTGTTGTTCAGAAAAAATAAATGTGAACAAAAGGCCTTGCTCGCCCAACGTGCATGGGGTAACAGCAAGCCTGTCCGACCCAAGTTATTGGATATAGGCGCTGGGGAAGGTTTCGTGATGGGGTATTTTGCAAATGCAGGCTATGACATTCACGGAATTGACTTCAGTGACCATGGATGCAGAAATCACCATCCCCATTTATTGGACAAGTTGCGCACAGGTGACATTGAAGAAATGGTGGGCCAACTCAGCAGTGAATCCACTCGCTACGATTTGGTGATACTGGACAACGTCTTAGAGCACTTGCTAGACGCTGGAGCGGTTCTCAGCCATGTTGCCGAACTCTTAACACCCAAGGGCTTGCTCATCATTGAGGTGCCTAACGATTTTTCATTTGTACAAAATCATTTATTGGCCAATCAAACCATCCCCAAGCCTTTTTGGGTGGCAAGCCCTGACCATATTTCGTATTTCAATGCCGAGGGATTGAATCAACTGTTGTCGAAGTCTGGGTTTGAAAATATCGACATATTGGGCGACTTCCCGATTGATTTGTTTTTGTTCAATGAAAAAACAAATTATGTGACTGATGCAACTGTGGGCAAGTCATGTCATCAAGCCCGAATTGAAATCGAAAATTTATTCCATCTGCACAACCCCGAAGCCACATTGCAAATGTTTTCGTCCATGGGGAAATTGGGTCTGGGACGTCAAATTTTGGGTGTTTACAAACTGAGCCTTGAGAGCAACTCCCATCCATCAAAGGAATATGTATGAACTCGTTATTTCAACACTTGCAAATCAGCCAACGTCCTGTCAAGCCACGTTCCACAGGTTGGACCATGGTGTTAGATAAGTCCTTGGGCTTGAACGGTGCAAATGACTTGGTAGACACCGCAGGTGACTATATTGACGTTGTTAAATTGGGCTGGGGTTCAAGCGCTTTGTACCCACAATCGGTACTTGAGAAAAAGATACAAATTTACCGTCAACACGATATTCGGGTCTGTGCAGGCGGTACTTTCTTAGAGTTTGCTTATGAAAGAACAGATTTATCTTCCATGCTAGACATGTTGAGGGCTACAGGTTTCGATGCGGTTGAGGTGTCCGATGGTATACATCCCAATTTATCCAGAACACAAAAACTTCGCATGATCGAATTGGCGGTTGCCAAAGGTTTTGAGGTGGTTTCGGAGGTAGGTAAAAAACTGGCGCAAGAAGATCTGAGCATTGACAACCGCCGCAGGATTCAGGAAATCAAAGAAGACTTGTCTGCGGGTGCGCAAAAAGTCATTATTGAAGCCAGAGAGTCTGGCACGGTAGGCATATTTCGCGCCAATGGCGAAATCAATGCCGAGCTCGCCTATGAGTTATTCCAAAATGTGGATCCTGATCTTCTTATTTGGGAAGCACCCGAGAAAAATCAACAAGCTTGGATGCTCAAGCAATTGGGCGCACATGCCTCCATCGGCAATGTTGCACCGCATGATGTCATCAGTTTGGAGTCTATGCGCTATGGTTTGCGTGGCGACACTTTCCGCGACCATTGCAAAGGCACACGACGTGTTTACCTCGAGTTGGGCGTTGCCGGTGCTATGCGTGCAAGGCAGCGTGGTGATTTGGTGGTTGTGGTGGATGCCATTCGCGCAAGTACCACCATTATTCGGTGCTTGGAGTTGGGTGCGCGAGAGGTGATTCCGGTGGTGAGTGCAGGCGAACTGCGCGGCGAGGTCACTGTGGGAGAGCGTGGTGGCAGCAAACTACCTTTCGCTGATTTTGACAACAGTCCCTTGGGTTTGGTGGGTTCCGCCATTCGAGGTAAGTCGGTGGTGATTACCACCACCAACGGCACGGAATGTATTCAAGCAGCCAAAAGCGATAGAAACATTGTTTTGATTGGCAGCATGACGAACGCAAGTGTGGTGGCTGAAGCCGCGGTAGCATGGGCCACATCACAAGGGTGCGGCATAAGTTTGGTTGCTGCGGGGAGAAACAACCAACCGGCTATTGAAGATCGCAGTGTGGTGACGCAAATCATGCAAGCCATGGGCGTGGTTTCTGCACGTGGAACTTTGGAGCCGTTCTTCAGTGAAAACCACACCAATGATTTTTTGGAAAGCGAGAGTGGTGCGAACTTGGTGCAATTGGGCAGTCGCGATGATGTCGTCTATTGCGCTCAAAAAGACATCAGCAGCATGGTGCCTATTTTTGATGGAAGAAAAATCACAGCAGTTCAGTTGATGAAAGCCGTTGCATGAAGCGCTTGCTGATTATTGGCGCTGGGTCAGAGCAAGTTGTCGCCATCAACATGGCGCGCTCCATGGGCATTGAGGTGGTTGTGACCGACATCAACCCTTCAGCGCCCGGCATGGCCTTGGCCCATCATGCAGAGGTTGTCAGCACCCATGATGCAGCCGGAAATTTGGCGGTTGCGCAATCGTTTGATGTGAATGGCGTGATAACCCTAAGTTCTGAAACTGCCGTTCCAGTGGTGGCGCATATTGCGGCTGTCATGGGTCTGGCAAGCTTCAGTGAGGAAACTGCATTTTGGGCAACCAATAAAAACGCCATGCGTGAGCGTTTCGCTTTGTTCAATGTTCCCACACCGGTTTCGAGCCGGGTATCAGATTTGTCAATGGCAGAGGCGTTTATCGCACGCCATTCATTGCCAATGGTCATCAAGCCAAGCAACAACTCTGGTCAGCGCGGAACCCACCGGGTCGACACGCTGGATGAATTGCCCATTGCCTTGGAAGACGCATTGCATTTCTCTACCGATGGGGAAGCGATATTGGAGGTTTTCCACCAAGGACCTGAAATCAATGTGACGGCGGTTGTGCAGCAAGGAGAAATCCACTGGTTGTCTTTTTCTGACCGCATCACTGCAGCTTCCCCACATTTTGGAATTGCTTTAGAGCATCGTTTGCCATCCAAGATTGGACCTGTTGCGTTGGAGTCGATTCGAAGCGCATCGGAACTGGCCATCAGAGCTGTGGGTTTGCAAAATGGTATTGCTTATCCCCAAGTCTTGTGGACCCCTGAAGGGCCCAAAGTATTGGAAATCGCCGTGCGAATTCCTGGGGGATACATGGCTGATGTTGCGTTGCATAGCAGCGGCATTGATATGGTGGAGTTCAGTATTCGACAAGCCTTGGGTGAATCCGATCCTTGGGGTGCATGTCAACGTCACCCTTCTCAGCCAGCTTTGTCTGTCAGGTTCATGACCAGTTTGGATGTTGCCCATACCCAAACCCCCATTACCCATATTGAAGGTTTAGACCGCGCTTCCCACATGCCTGGTGTTGCATGGGTGCGTTGCAATCTAGGCCTTGCAGACTCAGTGCCTGAGCTGACCCATTCCGGTGGACGTTTTGGCGCAGTGTTGGCCTTTGGTGAAACAGCTGAAGAAGCTGGATACCGATCGCTCCAAGCCATTAAAGAAATTGATTTTGTATTTGAAACGACGGATGCCTCTTTGGTGAGGAACAAGCATGATTGAAATTGCTCATTTGGAAGTAGGGGATCACCGACGCCCCTTCATCATTGCGGAGATGTCAGGCAACCACAACCAGTCGCTTGACCGAGCGCTGGCCTTGGTCGATGCGGCTGCTGATGCGGGGGTAGATGCTGTTAAGTTGCAAACCTTCACAGCCGACACCATGACGCTAGACAGCAGCAATCCTGAGTTCACTATTCAAAACCAATCGTCCCTTTGGAAGGGTCAGTCCCTGCATAAGCTGTATCAAATGGCCTATACCCCGTGGGAATGGCATGCAGCCATCATGGCGCGAGCAAAGCAGCGAGGCTTGATCTGTTTCAGTTCGCCGTTTGACGCGTCCGCCGTCGATTTTTTGGAAACCTTGGAAGTACCCGCTTACAAAGTGGCTTCTTTTGAATGCATCGATTTGCCTTTGGTGCGCCGAGTCGCACAAACAGGCAAGCCCATGATTATTTCAACCGGAATGGCTTCCATCGCAGAGATTGCTGAAGCGGTGGATGCAGCCAGGCAAAGCGGTTGCAAAAATTTGGTGCTGCTCAAGTGCACCAGTACCTATCCAGCCTCTCCCGAAAATACCCATTTGCGCACCATTCCCCATATGCGTGAATTGTTCGGTTGCCCAGTAGGTCTTTCTGATCACACCATGGGAATTGGTGCTTCTGTGGCGGCAACAGCGCTGGGTGCGGTGGTTATTGAAAAACACTTTACCCTCAGTCGCGCCGATGGGGGAGTGGACTCAGCCTTTTCTATGGAACCCGAGGAATTGAAGAGCTTGGTCATAGAAACTGAACGGGCTTGGCATGCCATGGGCGTGGTTCATTACGGGCATACCGAAGCAGAAGTGCACGCCAGAACCCGACGCCGCTCGCTGTATGTTGTGTCTGAAATGAAAGCGGGCGATAGGTTGACCTTGGAAAATACCCGTGCCATACGCCCAGGCCTTGGCTTGGCGCCTAAGTTTCAAGAGATTGTCTTGGGAATGCGGGTGACACAAAATGTGGCTGCTGGAACACCCTTGAGCTGGAACCTGCTGAAGGAGTAAAAAATTAACTTTTTTCTAAAGAACGCAGCTTATGGGTCGATTTTTAAATGCCGGATGTTTGCCATGATGGCTGTGAAACAATGTGAATTAAGAAAGAAGATTATTTTTTATGAGTAAATAAAATTTAATTTAATTTAAAAATTGCTATTTAATAGCTAAATTTATTGAAATAAAAATAATTTTTCGATTTTTTTAAAAAATTTCGCTAAAGTACTTTTCTCTGGTGTCGATTAACGAACACTTCACCTTAATTCCTAGAGGTGGCTGGAGCTTTGTAATGGCAACCATTGATTTCAAAACCGCATCGATAAACACGATCAAATCGTATGATTTTTCTACGGTTACAAGCACGCAAATAGCGGACATCACATCTGCGCAAATTAAATCGTTGTCCGCCACCCAGGTGGCAGCCATTTCGACCGGAGCGATAGCGGCCATCGACAGCAGCGCCCTCAAGGGTTTGACTGCCGATCAAATGTTTGCGCTGATTGAAGCGCAAATCAAGGCTTTAAGCCCTGATACGCAATTTGCAACATTGGGTACCGCGCAGGTCAAGGCTTTGAGTGCCAGCCAAATGGGCATGTTGACAACGACCCAAGTCCAGTCATTGACCACTGACCAAGCCAAGGTGCTGAGCGCCACCCAAGTAGCGGGTCTGAGTACCTCTCAATTGGGTGCTTTGGAAACCCAAGATTTGCAAGCCATCAGTGCCGTGGCGGTTAAAGGCTTGAGTTCCAGCCAAATGACGGCTTTGTCGTCAGCCCAAGTGGCGGCAATGACCACGGGGCAACTGGTTGCTTTGAGTTCAACTCAGGTTGCGGCTTTGGATACTGTGGATGTAGCCCAGCTTAGCACTGCCCAAGTGAGAGCCTTGAGCAACCAAGCATTGACTGGGTTGACCACGGCTCAAGTGGCCGGCATGAGCACAGACCAAGTGACGGCTCTGTCAGTTTTGCAAGTCAAGGCCTTGTCTTCAGCGCAACTTCAAGCGTTAACCACTGCGCAAGCGGCGGTGTTAACCACTTCTCAAGTGCAATCCTTGTCTTCGGCGCAAGTCTCTGGCATGGACACCGCCGACATCGCTCAATTGGGTACGGCGCAAATCCGTGCCTTGAACGCTTCCGCAGTGGCCGGCATGACCACCGCGCAAATTTCCAACTTGAGCACCGATCAAGTCGGCGCCTTGAGCGCCATTCAACTCAAATCCCTGACCACCACACAAGTGGTGGCCATCACTTCTGCACAGGCAGCGGTGCTGACCACGGCACAAATGACCGGTATTTCCGCCACCCAGTTGGCGGCCATGCAAACAGCAGACGTGGCGGCTCTGTCCACAGCGGTAATCAGCAACTTGAGCGCAACCCAGGTTCAGGGCATGACCACGGCCCAAATAGAGGGTTTGAGCAGCACGCAGGTGTCCAATATGGCTGCAACCCAGCTGGCAGCCTTGTCGTCCACACAGTTGGCGGCCATGCAAACCGATGACCTCAAGCAGTTGGCCACGGCCCAATTGGGCTACCTGAATCAAAACATTTTTGGTGGCATGGGCACGGCCCAAATAGCCAATATGGGCACTGCCCAAATTGGGGCTTTGGGTGGTTTGCAAGTCAAGCAACTCAGCACAGCCAACATCAAAGCCTTGACCAGCGATCAAGTCAAAGCATTGAGCGCAGCAGCGGTGCAGTCTTTGTCATCGGCACAAGTGGCGGCTTTGGACACGGTTGATATTGCCCAATTGAGCACTGGCCAAATCCGCGCGCTCAGCAACGCAGGTTTGTCTGGTTTGACCACCGCTCAGGTGAACAACATGGGCACTCAACAAGTCGCTGCATTAAGTGCACAACAGCTCAAGGTTTTGTCTACCAATCAAATCGTGGCTTTGAGCACAGCTCAAGCGGCGGTGCTGACTTCCACACAAATGGCCGGTTTGGTTCCTACCCAAATTGCAGCTATGCAATCTGACGATGTGGCGGCCTTAACCAACAGCGCTATTGGCGCCATGAGCGCAGCCCAAGTCCAAGGCTTAACAACAGCCCAAGTCGCGGGAATGAGCACGGCGCAAGCCGCTGGCCTAGGTGCTGCACAGGCGTCTGCTTTGACATCGACACAATTGAAGGCCATGGAAACAGCCGATCTGGTTAAGCTCACCACATCTGCACTACAGGCTTTGAACAACAACGCTTTGGCGGGTTTAACCACGGCGCAAGTGGCTAATTTGGGCACGGCCCAAGTGGCGGCTTTGACTGATGTGCAATTAAAGCAGCTGAGCACGGCCAATATCCAAGCCCTGACCAGCGACCAAGCCAAGGTGCTGACACAAGCTCAATTGGGTGCTTTGTCATCTGCGCAAATAGCGGCCATGGACACGGTTGACCTGGCCCAATTGACCAGCACACAAATTCAATCCCTTGGCAATGCAGCCTTGACCGGATTGACCACCGCCCAAGTCAATAGCTTGGGTACCAACCAAGTGGCAGCCTTGAAGGCTGACCAACTCAAGGTTTTGTCTACCAGCCAAATCGTGGCTTTGAGCACAGCCCAAGCGGCGGCCTTGAGCTCGGCACAAGTGGCAGGTTTGTCGCCCACCCAAATCGCGGCCATGCAAACCGACGACGTGGCGGCCTTAACCAACAGCACGTTGAACGCACTAAATGCCTCTCAAATCAAAGCTTTGAGCACGGCACAAGTGGCGGGCTTGAGCACCGGCCAAGCTGGCGCATTGAACAAAGTCTTTGCGGGATCATTGTCATCGGCGCAACTGCAAGCCATGGAAACGGCTGATCTGGCCAAGCTGACCACATCTGCACTGCAAGGTTTGAACAACAACGCTTTGGCGGGTTTAACCACGGCGCAAGTGACCAATTTAGGCACGGCCCAAGTGGCGGCTTTGACCGATGTGCAATTCAAGCAACTGAGCACGGCCAACATCCAGGCCCTGACCAGTGATCAAGCCAAGGCACTGACCCAAGCGCAATTGGGAGCTTTGTCATCGGCTCAAGTGGCGGCCATGGACACGGTTGATTTAGCGCAACTGACCAGCACACAAATTCAATCCCTTGGCAATGCAGCGCTAACCGGATTGACCACCGCCCAAGTCAACAGCTTGGGCACCAACCAAGTGGCAGCCTTGAAGGCTGACCAACTCAAGGTTTTGTCTACCAGCCAAATCGTGGCTTTGAGCACAGCCCAAGCGGCGGCCTTGAGCTCGGCACAAGTGG
>CANLWQ010000068.1 GCA_947494405.1 Comamonadaceae bacterium
CTTCCTCCGCTGCATAGTGGATCACCGCTTGTTCCAGCGAAATCCAAGATTGCGGCAACCCTTGGGCTGACAGCTTCAACACCTTCAACATTCACCTCCCTATAGATCAAAGCGAGCACTGACGTCGATTCCTAGACAATATACCTTGTTTTCATGAAACAACTTTCTTCAGCCAACCCAAGCCATGCACATCTTTCGCGGCATTCACCACCCCAAACTGGCAGCGGCCTGCGCTGTGACCATTGGCAATTTCGATGGCGTTCACCGCGGCCACCAAGCCATGTTGGCTTTGCTGCGCAACGAAGCACGCCATCGCGCCCTGCCCTCGTGCGTGATGACCTTCGAACCTCACCCACGCGATTTTTTTGCCCAACAACTTGGCAAGCCTGAACTCGCGCCGCCACGCATCGCCAGCTTGCGCGACAAACTCGCCGAGCTAGAAGCTTGTGGCGTCGACCAATGCGTGATCATGCCGTTCAAGCCTTGGTTGTCTGGCTTGACGCCGGACGAATTCGTGCAACAGGTATTGGTACAGGGCTTGGGCACCCGCTATGTTTTGGTGGGCGACGACTTTTGTTATGGCGCCAAGCGTGCGGGGAACTACACCTCTTTGTCACTGAGCGGGCAACAGCTGGGGTTTGAAGTAGCGCGCATGAACAGCTATGAAATTTCCGATTCACTGGCTTTAGATGGTCAAGCCACTTCTAGCGGTCGTGTGTCGAGTTCTGCGGTACGCCAAGCTTTGCAGCAAGGGGATATGCGCCGCGCTGCACTTTTGCTTGGGCGGCCTTACGCTTTGTCGGGACATGTGATTCACGGACGCAAACTGGGGCGAGAACTCAACTGTCCCACCTTGAATCTGCGCTTTGCGCATGCCAAGCCCGCGGCCAGCGGTATTTTTGTGGCGCAAGTGCACGGCCTGAGCGACAAACCTCTGCCTGGCGTGGCCAATTTCGGTGTGCGCCCCTCGCTAGACGCCAACGACGTCAACCGTGGACAGGTATTGCTGGAAACGCATTGCTTAGAGTGGCCAGCAAGCTTGGGCGCGCAAGGGGGCTACGGTAAACTCATCCGTGTTGAACTGCTGCATAAATTACACGACGAATTAACCTATGACAGCCTTGATGCACTTCAGCAAGGCATCGCCCAAGACTGCATTGACGCTCGTCAGTGGTTTCAAAAATGACCGATAAAACCCCTACCCCCGACACCCACATCAATATGATGGACACGCCGTTTCCTATGCGCGGCGATTTACCCAAACGCGAGCCCGCTTGGGCCAAGGCTTGGTCAGACCAAGGTCTGTACAAACAACTGCGAGATGCGCGGCATGGTCAACCGCTGTTTGTTTTGCATGATGGGCCGCCCTATGCCAACGGCAAGCTGCACATTGGCCACGCGCTGAACAAAGTGCTTAAAGACATGATTGTGAAAAGCCGTCAACTGGCCGGCTTTGACGCGCAATATATTCCCGGCTGGGACTGCCACGGCCTGCCCATTGAAAACGCTATCGAAAAGTTACATGGGCGAAAACTCTCTCGCGACGATATGCAGGCCAAAAGCCGCGCTTTTGCTACAGAGCAAATCGAGCAGCAACGCGAAGACTTCAAGCGCTTGGGCGTTTTGGGCGACTGGGAGCGCCCCTACCGCACCATGGACCCGGCCAACGAGGCAGGACAAATTCGCGCCTTCAAACGCGTGATTGAGCGTGGCTTTGTTTACCGTGGCTTGAAACCCGTTTACTGGTGCTTCGATTGCGGCTCTTCCTTGGCCGAGTTTGAAATCGAATACGCCGACAAGAAAAGCGACACCTTGGACGTGGCTTTTTTGTGCGCCCAACCCGACAAACTGGCTGCGGCCTTTGGTTTGCCCAAGCTGTCCAAAGACGCCTTTGCCGTGATTTGGACCACCACCGCTTGGACCATTCCCGCCAACCAAGCCCTGAACCTCAACCCCGCGTTGAACTACGCCTTGGTAGACACCGAACAAGGTTTGTACATCTGCGCTGAGAGCTTGGTAGAAAAATGTTTAGAGCGCTGGCAACTCAGCGGCCAAGTGATTGCCACCTGTGTGGGAAAAGCGCTGGACTTGATTGAGTTTCACCATCCGCTGTCGCATATGGACGCGGGTTTTCAACGCACCGCACCCGTGTATTTGGCCGATTACGCCACTGCTGATGACGGTACCGGCATCGTGCACAGCGCGCCTGCTTATGGCTTGGACGACTACAACAGTTGTTTAGCCCATGGCATGCACTACACCGACATCTTGAACCCGGTGCAAGGCAACGGCGCTTATGCCACCGACTTTCCCTTGTTTGGCGGACAACATATTTGGAAAGCCGTGCCGGTGATTTTGGAAGCGCTGAAAAATGCCGGCCGATTGATGGCCACGCACGGCATCACACACAGCTACCCGCATTGCTGGCGGCATAAAACACCGGTCATCTACCGCGCCGCAGCCCAGTGGTTTATCCGCATGGACGAGGGCGAGGGTGTGTTCACCACCCACAAAGCACCTAAAACTTTGCGTCAACTGGCGCTGGACGCCATTGAGCAAACCCAGTTCTATCCCGAGAATGGCAAAACCCGTTTGCGCGACATGATCGCCAACCGTCCCGACTGGTGTATCTCTCGTCAACGTTCTTGGGGCGTGCCCGTGCCATTCTTTTTGCACAAGGACAGCGGTGAATTGCATCCGCGCACCATGGCCATCTTGGACCAAGCCGCCGATATGGTGGCGCAGGGCGGCATCGAGGCTTGGAGCCGTGTGACGGTGCAAGACATACTCAACCAAGCTGGGGATCACCCCGACGAATACACCAAGAGCACCGATATCTTGGAAGTCTGGTTTGACTCCGGTTCCACCTTCGAGCATGTGCTGCGCGGCAGCCACAAAAACGCTTACAACCGTTCGCCGTTTCACGAGACCGGACCCGAGGCGGACTTGTATTTGGAAGGCCATGACCAGCACCGCGGTTGGTTTCACAGCTCTTTGCTCTTGGGTTGCGCCTTGTATGGCCGCGCACCCTACAGAGGCTTGTTGACCCACGGTTTTGCCACTGACGGCCAAGGCCGCAAGATGAGCAAATCGCTTGGCAACACCGTGGTGCCGCAAGAAGTCACCGACAAGCTGGGCGCAGAAATCGTGCGCCTGTGGGTGGCCTCCACCGATTACTCGGGTGACTTGAACATTGACGAGAAAATTTTGGCGCGGGTGGTCGACACCTACCGACGTGTTCGCAATACCTTGAAGTTTTTGCTGGCCAACACCAGTGACTTCGATATCGCCAAAGACGCTGTGCCTTTGACCGATATGCTGGAAGTGGACCGCTACGCTTTGAGCCGTACCGCGCAACTGCAAGCCGACATCGTGGGCCACTACAACGCCGAACGCGGCGTGTTTGAAGGTGGGCATTTCGGGGCGTACGAGTTTCATCCCGTGGTGGCCAAGTTGCAAATCTTTTGCTCGGAAGACTTGGGTGCTTTCTATTTGGATGTGCTCAAAGACCGGCTCTACACCACCCAAGCCAACTCGCACGCCAGACGCAGCGCACAAACCGCGCTTTGGCACATCACCCAAGCCATGCTGCGCTGGATGGCACCGTTTCTCAGCTTCACCGCTGAAGAGGTTTGGCATGTCTTGGGGCTGGGCCCGACTGTCTTCACCAGCACCTATATGCAGCTCGCTTCACCCGACCAAGCCTTGCTGACCAAATGGTCGCGCATCTTGAAACTGCGTGAAGAGGTGAATAAAGAAATTGAACTGGTTCGCAGCCAAGGCTTGGTGGGCTCATCCTTGCAAGCTGAAGTCGACCTGACCCTGCCTGCATCTGACTTGGTCTTGCTGCAAAGCTTGGGCGAGGACGTGCGCTTTGTGTTCATCATTTCTGCACTGCGCTTGCATGCGGGTGACGCCTTGGGCATACAAGTGACGCCCTCCACCAACCAAAAATGCGAACGCTGCTGGCATTACCGAGCCGATGTCGGGCATGATGCTGTGCATGCCGGCTTGTGTGGCCGCTGTACCAGCAATTTGTTTGGCGCTGGCGAGACCCGCCTCGTGGCTTAGTTCATGGCAAAAGATTCATCCCCGTCTATGTTGCTGTGGCTAGGCATTGCTTTGGTGGTGCTGCTGATCGATCAACTCACCAAATTGCTGATCGTGGACAGCTTTGCTTGGGGCGACAGCCAGCCCATCACAGCGTATTTCAATCTGGTGCGGGTACACAACAGCGGCGCGGCGTTTTCCATGCTCTCCAACGCTTCGGGTTGGCAGCGCTGGTTTTTCACGGGTATTGGCGTGGTAGCAACCGGGTTTATTCTGTGGATGCTGCGCAACCACCCCACACAAAAACTGTTTTGTTTTGCGCTGGCACTGGTTTTGGGTGGTGCTGTAGGCAATGTCATAGACCGCTTGGCCTACGGCCATGTGATCGACTTCCTTGACTTCCACTGGGACTTTTTGGCGCCCCTGTTTTACCAAGGGCATTTCCCCGCTTTTAATGTGGCTGACAGCGCCATCAGCGTGGGTGCGGTTTGCCTGATCCTGGATGAGTTGCTCAGGGTCAGGCGCAGCAAGTAACCAAAGCTTGCGGCTTTAGCGCTGATGGCTCTGATGGGTTATCACACCGTCAAAATCGTGCAGCCTGTGGTTTTGCGGGCTTCCAAATCGCGGTGCGCTTGTGCCACTTCGGCCAAGGGGTAGCGCTGGTCGATGTGTATCTTCACCTGGCCATTGCCCACCACCTCGAACAAATCCTCGGCCATGTGTTGATTGACTTCGCGGGTGGCGATGTGGGTGAACAAAGTTTGGCGGGTGACATAAATAGAGCCTTTGGCGCCCAAGATGCCGGGCGCAAAAGAAGCGACTGGCCCTGATGCATTGCCAAAACTGGCCATCAAGCCAAAAGGAGAGAGGCAGTTCAGCGACTTGTCCCAAGTGTCTTTGCCCACTGAGTCGTAGACCACTTTCACGCCTTTGCCACCGGTGATGTCTTTCACGCGGGCTTCAAAATCTTCTTTGGCGTAATTGATCACGTGGGCCGCACCATTGGCTTTGGCCAAGGCACATTTTTCGTCGCTGCCGGCGGTGCCAATGAGTTGGTAGCCCAGCGCTTTGGCCCATTGGCAAGCAATCAAGCCCACACCACCGGCGGCGGCGTGGAACAAAATCAAGTCACCCGCTTGCAAACCGCCTTGGGGCAAGGTGCGCTTGAGCAAATATTGCACCGTCAAGCCCTTGAGCATCATGGCCGCACCGGTATCGAAGTCGATGTTGTCGGGCAGTTTGCAAACGTTTTTGGCGGGCATCACACGTGCTTCGCAATAGCTTCCAGGAGGCGCACTGGCGTAGGCTGCGCGGTCGCCGGCTTTCAAATGCGTCACGCCCGCGCCCACGGCCTCAACCACCCCAGATGCTTCCATGCCCAAGCCATGCGGCATCTCTAAGGGGTACAAACCGGTGCGGTGATAGACATCGATGAAATTCAAGCCCACGGCCTTGTGGCGGATGCGAATTTCCCCCGCGCCTGGCTCACCCACCGTCACATCGACGAGGTGCAGTTCTTCAGGACCGCCGGGTTTGTTGAAATGAATAGCTTTGCTCATGCTTGACTCCTGTGAGGCAGATACGAAAAGAAAAACCATATCCTCCCACGATTTTGACAAACCCTGGGTTAGAGTGTCACCCGCATGTCAGACAACACTCCCGCCCCCGCCCCACTTTTAACGCCTGCCACCATAGGTTTGCTGTTGCTGCCGCCCTTGGTCTGGGCGGGCAACTCGATTTTGGGCAGGGTGGTGGCCGATATGGTGCCGCCCATCACCTTGAATTTTTTCCGTTGGCTGCTGGCCTTGGTGCTGCTCTTGCCCTGGGGTTGGCGCTTGCTTTTGCCCAGCAGTGTCATGTGGCCTCATTGGCGACGCTATGCCGTACTCGGCCTGTTGGGCGTGGGTTGCTACAACAGCTTTCAGTATTTGGCGCTGCACACCTCCACCCCGATCAATGTCACTTTGGTGGCTTCCAGTGTGCCGGTGTTCATGCTGGCCATGGGGGCTTTATGGTTTAAGCAGCGCATCACCCGCCGGCAGTTGCTGGGTGCGACCATGTCCATCGCTGGGGTGCTGTGTGTGCTGGGGCGTGGCGACTGGCAAACCTTGCTGCAAGTCGAGTTGGTGATGGGTGACGTGTATGTGTTGATCGCCGTGTTGTGTTGGGCCTTGTACAGCTGGTTGCTGTCACAACCCAAAGACCCGCCCGAGATTCGCGGCAACTGGGTGTATTTTTTAATGGCACAAATGGTGTTTGGCTTGGTCTGGTGCGGCATTTGCACCGCCTTGGAATGGCAACTGAGCGATAACCCACATATAGACTGGGGCTGGCCGCTTTACGCCGCACTGCTGTATGTAGCGCTGGGGCCGGCGATCTTGGCCTACCGCAGTTGGGGCTTAGGTATTCAAAGAGTGGGACCCAATATCGCTGGCTTTTTTTCCAATCTCACACCCTTGTTTGCCGCTGTCATGTCCACCGTGCTGTTGGGGGACGCACCCCAGGCCTACCACGCGGCCGCATTTGTGCTGATTGCCGGCGGCATTGTGGTGTCGTCGAAAAAGACGTCATGAGTGTTGGTATTAATTTATATTCTTAAGTATTAATTAAATTTTAAAATATAATTTTTTAATATTAATTTTAATGTTATTTTTGAAATTAATATTGTTACTAAAACTTTAGTCATATTTATTGACATATCATATTTTGTAATTCAATTTAATTCATTTCTTGATTAAAAAATATGCTCCCCAGAAGAATCAGTTTGAAGTTGTGCTGCGCGCTGTCCTTGTCGATCATGCCGCTGGGTGTACTGGCCCAGAGCAAGCCGCCCGCGCCTGAAGACAAGGTATTAAAGGTATTTTTAAAAACCGATGACCGTTCCAACCCGCAACGCTTGGTAGCGGAGTGGGATTTGGCCAGCTTGAAAAAATTGCCCCAAAAAACCTTCACCACCCACACCCCTTGGTTCAAAGAACCTGTCACTTTCACAGGCCCCTTGGTGCGCGATGTGCTCGCCAATGCTCAACTGAAGGGGAAAATGTTGGAAGCTGTGGCGTTGGATGACTACAAATCCAAAATACCTTTTAGCGATGTGATGAATTTCGATGCCATCTTGGCGCACTCCATCAATGGCGCGCAACTGACCGCGAAAAACAAGGGCCCGCTGTTCATCGTCTACCCCTATGACAGCAAAAAAGAGTTGCAGGCTGTGGTGTATTACCAGCGATCAGTTTGGCAACTCAAAGCGCTGATCGTTGAATAAACAAGCCCCCATGCGGATGCGCCCCCACACATGGTCCTACAGCATCCGGCTGTTTGTAGCGACCGCAGTGATTGCTGTGGCAACGGCCTTGCTCCTCACATTTCAATTGATTCAAAGGCAAGCCCTGATCGATCAAAGCCAGTTGAGAGTTGACTCACAGGCCGCACCGGCTTTTTTGCTTGACCGCGAATTTTTACGTTTCCAGCACGCTCTGGCATTGCATTTGTACAAAACCACCCCCTTGTCAAAGGATGATGTGCTGCTGCGGCTGGACCTGCTCGCCAGCAAAGTAGACATTGTTCGCGAGTCCCCCGGCATGGCTTTCATCTTTAAAAATCCGGACAACATCGAAAGCGTTGAAAAGATTGCTGAGTTTGTGCAAAGAGCGCAGCAAGCGCTACATACATCCAACAGTGGCTCCAAAGAATTGCGCCAACTGTTCCAAGACATGTCAGCTTTCACTGCACAAGCCCATTCCTTGGGCACCTCGGCAGACTTGATGGCCTCCATGGTGATGGAGCAACAATTCGCCGACTTGTTGGCGCAAAACCGGCATATCACTTGGCTGACCTTGGCCTTGTTGGTCTTTTTAATGGCGACAGCCGTTGGCCTGTTATCTCGTCATCGTTCGCAGCAAAAGGAAAATGCTGCACTCACCACTTTGAACGAGCAATTGCGCCAAGCGCAGCAAGATGCAGAAGCTGCCAGCCGTGGCAAAAGCCTGTTCTTGGCCAATATGAGTCACGAGTTGCGCACGCCCTTCAACGGCATCATGGGTATTTTGGGTGTGTTGGCGACCACGCCGCTGAGCCCACAACAAGCCGATTTAATTCACACGGTGAACAATTCCGCAGAGCATTTCTTGAAACTGCTCAACGATATTTTGGATGCATCCGCACTTGAGTCCGGCAAGATAAGCATGCAAGCCGAAGAAGTGGATTTGCGCGCGCTCATGATGGATGTGCACGCCATCATGCTGCCCTTGGCCATGCACAAAAACCTTGACTTCACGCTCCATGACCTACCAGTCCAAGCTTTTTGGGTGAAATCCGATGGCACTCGCTTGCGCCAGATCTTGCTCAATCTGCTGAACAACGCCATCAAGTTCACCGAAAAAGGTCAGGTCGGTCTGCAATTTCAACAAATCAACGATGCCAAAGGCCAGCCGTTTTTTGAGTTTGCAGTCAGCGACACCGGCATAGGCATCCATGCGGAGTCGCTGAGCAAATTGTTTCAGCGCTTCTATCAAGTCGATTCCGGTTTATCGCGCCAGTCTTCTGGTGCAGGTCTGGGCTTGGAAATTTCCTTGGGACTGGCACGCTTGCTCCATGGCGACATTCTGGTTGAAAGCCAACCGGGTCAGGGTTCGACATTTCGCGTAAGACTGCCCTGGGTGCCACACAAGCCAGCCACCGCTGAGGTGATCAGCCCTGTCAAAGTAGACACCACCTCGCAAGTCAAACCCGTTAGCCTGCGCATACTGGTGGCCGAAGACCACCCTGTGAATCAAAAATTTCTAGAGGTTTTATTGCAACGCATGGGCCACACCGCCACTTTTTGTGACAACGGCGCATTGGCTTTGCAAGCTTTGCAAGAA
>CANLWQ010000069.1 GCA_947494405.1 Comamonadaceae bacterium
AAAACCTTGGGCATCGTGCTTATTCGCTGGCACAAAGAGTTGCCCACAATTAAGTGATTCGCCAGATTCGTGCAAAAAGATAGTTTCTACAATCACACCATCAGGCGATGGTTGATTCTGTTGGATAAGAGCAATGCCATTGTTGTTCAGAGAATCAACGACTGCCTCAACGCAAGCCGCCAAGTCTGCGTAGCGTGATTTGAAGTGTGGGTTTGTTGAAGATTTAAGAGCTGGACCAAAAGCCTGTTGTGCTTTGACCAATGCAGTTGCGAGATTTTTCATTCTTGTTCCTTTGAAAGTTCGATTTGAATTTGTTTAAGTTCGTCTGAAGTGATGTTGATTAAGTAGCAAAGACTGCGGATTTTTCCCTGGAGCATTCCTATCTGATAGGCCAAGCGATCTCGTGGGTCTTGCCCCTCGTAGATTGAGGCGGCATTTTGTGCGATTTCATTGATGATGTAATCAGCATTCATGCTTCTTCCTTTAAATAAGCCGTGAGGCGTTTGATTCGGTCTGAGTGGTAGTCAGCCATGCGTTTTGCGTATTCTTGGGCGCTGAGAGCTTCCAACAGCTTGCGTTGTGCGTTTTCAAGTTCTTTGGCAGCCAACTCTTTGGGTGATGGCAAACGGAAATAATCTTTGAGCTGGTCAATCATGGTTAGCCTCTCCAAGCTAAAAGAACACCCCAGCCACCAAAGATGATGATGGCAAGAGTCCATTCAATCAAAGTTGTGATGATCTTAGATTTCATTGCGGTCTTTCTGAAGTTGAGCAAAGTTGGATTTGGTTTCTTGCATCAGGCGACTGTATTCGTCTTGTGGAATGTCGTAAGTGATGTGCTTGCCTTGAGCATCAAACACAAAAACATCAAACATTTCCGCATAGTCATAATCGTGGGGCGAATTGATTTCTGCGGGTAAGTGGTCATAGCCAACTTTGACGTTTTCAACTGTGTTGCCGTTGTCATAAGAGACAACATCGTCAAAGTAATATTGAAGTTTGGTATCAATCATGATTAACCATTCCAATATTCGTTGAATGTCATAGGCTGTGTGTATGAATTCCAAGATTTAAGATCAGGGAAAACTGCGTAAATGTCCATCCAATTTGTTGTTTGACCAATTTCAAGAACTTTGCCATCAGCAAGTTGAAAGCATTTGCTGCGGTTGTCCCACACACGATTACCAACGATTGGTTCTGCGCCAATCATGTTGGGGCGAGAAAGTGGGCGTTCTGGTTGCACCACATCAGGGTGTTTGATTTGCCAATCTGCTAAATATGATTCGTAAGCGTCACTCATTTGGTTTCCTTAAAAGACCCCGAGAAGTTCAGGGCATGGGCTAAGTGTACACCAAACTAAACACGCAACAATGTTTTTTTATTAGGACTTTCCCTAATGTTGTATTTATGCAAATGCTTAAATGTTTATTTTGCTATACTTCAAAAATGGATAAACAAAAGGCTATCACCCTTGCTGGCTCACAGAGTGAGCTTGCCCGTATCTTGGGCATCACTAGAGCCGCAGTTCACAACTGGAAGATGATTCCAACGGGGCGTTTGTATCAATTGATGATCCTCAAACCTGAATGGTTTGACAACAAATAAAAATTGTGCTTATAATTAAATCGTTGCCGTGGAAAGCGACAAAATTGAAGCCGTTTACTCATGCTCTCGCCCTTGGTTTAAATCGAAGGGTTTCCACCGAGGGCAGTAGTAAACGGCTTTTTTCATGTCTATTTCCATTTCAGCCGTACTCCACACGACAGCAGCGCATTTGCATGGATGGCTTGGAAGAAAACACCGACATCAGGACACACCCCCTGTATTGCCGACCAGCGTTGGTTAAGCGACTGGTAAAGCATTTGGTTCATCGGTGGAAACAAGGCCAAATGTATAAGCGAATTAACTCGTCAAGCGCACTTGGTCGCTTTTGTTTTTAGTTAGATAAATTAAGATGAATTATGGAAAACAGAGTGATGGAGAAAGGTGGTCTATCCACCCTTGGAGAACCTATGCCTGAATTATTTGACACAGGGTTTGAGAGATTCTGGAAAGCATGGCCCGCATCAACAAGAAAAGGTGCAAAGTCAGAGTGCCGAAAGAAATGGGACAAGCACTATTGCGAGACCCAAGTTGATCAAATCATTAAACACATTGAATGGTTAAAGACCACAGAGCAATGGTTAAAAGCAAATGGCGCTTTTATCCCCGCCCCTTTGGTCTATCTCAACCAACAACGATGGGATGGCGCTGAAGTGCCTGAAATGAAGCCCAAACCCACAATAGACCCCGCCTTGGCTAAGATTGAAGCTGACCGCAAAAGGGCTGCACCAATGCCTGAACACATAAGAGCAAAGATTGCTCAATTAAGAGGTATAGCATGAGTTATCAAACTGACCTTTTTGAAGATTTGATTATTTCTGATGTTGTAGCAGTTACAAAGGAAAACAAATTTCCAATTGCACCAGCTTCTGATGCACAAGCCTTAGCTGACTTTGTTGATTTACAAAGTTTTGATGCCAATTCACTTATTAAAAGCGGTGATTGGTTTTCTAGGTCTGAGTTTGATAAAAGCTATAAAAAACCTATTTACATTGATAGCAACAGAATTGGTTTAATTGCCTCTGATAAACATCATTGGGCGGCAAGAATGGCTTGTGATTCGCTTGCCTCGCCATCTCCGATTCGTTCTTGGTATCAGTTAAAACATAGAAAAAGTTTGGAAAACAGCAAATTTTATGAAAATAGTCCTAAAACTGCATTGGCATTGAGAAAGTATATTGCCTCTCAATTTAGACCGACTGCTGCTCAAGCTGTTTACAAACATTTTAAAGCTACCAATATTTATGACCCTTGTGGTGGTTGGGGTGACAGAATGGTGGCAGCTATGGCATCAAATATTACCTACCATTGCAGAGATGTAAATCCATTGGTACTTGCTGGCTATGCTTCAATGCAGCATATGTATGGTGGTGATGTTTCTTTTGAATATGAACAATGCGAAGTAAGCGCACCTGATGGTACTTATGACCTTGTATTTACTTCACCTCCATATTGGAAAGTTGAAAAATATCAAGGCGATTTATCTTCTCATAAGCAATACCCAAAGTTTGAAGATTGGTTAGAAAATTTCTTATTTTCGATGTTAGATAAATGTTTATCAGTATTGCGGCCTGATGGTCACATGGTCATCAATGTGAGTGATGTTTATGCAAATCATACTTACAACCGAATTGTGCAGCCCGTTCTTGAATATTTAAAAGACAAAAATCCTTATGTCATGGGTTACAGAATGGCAAAAAGGGTAAATTCAAAATCAATAGCAAGTGGGATTTTTTGTGAGCCAATGATTGTGGTGAAAAAGGCATGACACACCATGAAGCAACAGCAATCCTTAATCGGGTCAGAGAAGGCCAACAATTTAGCGAATTTGTCATCACAAGGGCGCTTGAACTTACAGGAGACTATGAGGAACAGCGAGGCTCGGGAGTGGCTGGCTCGATACCGCAAGAAAGCCTTGGAAGAAGGCAGGGGAGAAGCCCAATACTGGTGGCAACAGACCCTAGAGAACATTGCCAAGAGGCGAGGCCAAGCGGCTGCTGATGATCTTAGACAACGCATGAACACACAGAAAGACAAGAAATGATGCAAATTACATTTGCGATATTTGGCGAACCCGTCCCAAAGGGCAGACCAAGGTTTTCCACAAGAGGAAAGTTTCCCGTTGCCTACACCCCTGAAAAGACAAAAAACTACGAATCTGAGGTGGCAATGATGGCAAAGGCGGCAATGGGCGCATCAGACCCGCTAGAAGGGGCATTGGAGGCGTTTATTTATGTCACCTTTCCTGTTCCTGCCTCATACTCAAAAAAACGCACTGAGGCTTGTTTAAGCGATTCTGAGAAACACACCAAAAAGCCTGATTTGGACAATGTGGTCAAGGCAATCTGTGATGGCATGGACAAAATTGTGTTTTTATCGGATTCGCAAATTACATCAATTCACGCCACCAAGGTTTATGGCGAAATTGCCAAAGTCGAAGTTTTAGTGAGGGAAGCATGAGTAATCCATACGAAATCAACGGGCCAACTTGCATTAGTTTTTCTGGTGGCAGAACAAGTGCATATATGTTGCACAAAGTATTACAAAACGGGGGGGGCAACTGCCAAACGAAGCAAAGGTTGTATTTGCCAACACTGGCAAGGAAGATGAGGCTACTTTGAGGTTTGTTCAAGCCTGTTCTGATAATTGGAATGTGCCCATCATTTGGGTGGAATATCAGCATACTGAGCCTTATTTCAAAGTAGTTAATTTTGAAACTGCAAGCCGTAATGGTGAGCCTTTTGAGGATTTAATTCGCAACGGCTCTAGGCGATATTTGCCAAATCCAATGACAAGATATTGCACAGTTGATCTAAAAATTAAAGCTGCTCAAAGGTATTTATTTAGCATTGGTTGGGATGAATGGGAAAATCTAGTTGGTATTCGTGCTGATGAACCAAGGCGAGTATCAAAAATAAGAGCCAATCCTTCTGATGGAAACAAAGGGATTACTAGGTTTATGCCTTTAGCAACAGCCAATGTAACAAAAGAGGAAGTTGGTAAATTTTGGGAAAATAATACATTTGATTTGGAATTACCAAATATAAATGGCATTACATATCATGGAAATTGCGATTTATGTTTTTTAAAGAAGGCTACGGCAGTCATGTCGCTTATTGCTGAAAAGCCAGAACGGGCAATTTGGTGGGCAAAAATGGAAACTTTAATAACAGAACCCACTATTGCAAATGGAGGAATTTTTAGAACTGATCGCCCATCTTATGCATCAATGCTTAAATTTTCAGCAGATCAAATTGATATGTTTGACCCAAATGAAGAAGCAATTGCTTGTTTTTGTGGAGATTAAATGATTATTACCTTACACAACAGCCAACAGGCCCACACAGTCCTGAAAGACCTATGGCCAAAGATTAAAGAAACCTTACAGGCGGGTAAGCAGTTGCGCTTGGAGGTCAAGAAATGCACCCGTAGCACCGACCAAAATCAGATGTTTCATGCACTTATCAACAAAATTTCGTCAGAAATGGCAAAAATTGGCTCTAAATGGACTGCTGACGATTGGAAAAGGCTCTTAATTGACCAATGGGCGCATGAGACAGGGCGCAAGGTGGGCAAGGTTGCCCCAAGCCTAGACGGGGAAAGGGTTGTGCAGCTTGGGCTTCAAAGCCACAAATTCACAAAAGAAGAAGGCTCAGAGTTTATTGAATGGCTTTTGGCATGGATGGCAGACAAGGGGATTGAGACATGACTAAAGACGAAGCATTGAAGCTGGCGCTGGAGGCGTTGGAGGGAGTTTTAGATGATGCCCCGAAAGTGCTTGATGCGTCTATTGCAGGAGGCTTGTATGAGGTGGTTCAATGCCGAGATGCCATCACCGCCATCAAAGAAGCCTTGGCAAACGATGCCCTAGAAAGGAAGGCAGAGAACGCTAGAGAGTTGGGCTTGGACTATGAGCTAGAGCCTGTGGCGTGGGCGCATCATTCAACTTTTGAAAATTTAAATTCTTTTGAGAGAAGCAGATATTCAGCAACTTTAGCAAAAAAACAAACAGATGCTTGTTGCATACCACTCTACACCACCCAACCACAGCGCACATGGGTTGGGCTGACGGATGAGGAGGTAGACCAGTTTCATAATTGGAAAGACTGCACATGGTCAACCAACGAACTTGTGCGTTATGTGGAACAAACATTAAAGGATAAAAACAAATGATGTGTCCCCGCTGTGGTTCTGAAACCCTCAAAGTTTTAGATACCCGATCAAACCCCGAATTTGTTAGCCGCAAGCGCCAATGCGAAAACAATCACAAGTTTTACACCAAAGAATATGCAATATCCGAAACACAAATATGTGAGAAGCCAGAAACTGCTAAAATTAGTGGCAGCTCTATCCTGTCAACTCTGTGGAACAGAACATGGAATTCAGGCAGCACATAGCAATTGGGGTGGTGGCAAAGGCCGTGGCATCAAAGCAGATGACAATCTAGTAGCCGCTTTATGCCAAACTTGCCACTATGACATTGACCAAGGCGCAAAATGGTCAAAGGCTGAAAGACAGCAAGCATGGAACATTGCCCACTTCAAAACAGTTCAATTGTTAGTGGATACAAACCAATGGCCTGTTGACATTCCTATACCTGATATAGCAAAATGAACACGCTGACAAATGCAGTTGCCAGCTTTTGGGGGCTAGTGCTCCCATTTTTTTGTAGAATGACAGAATCGCAGAAACAAACCTTTCGCGGAGGTTACAAAATGGCAACACAAAAAAATCCAAAGTTCAAACCAGAAGACAAGGACAAGATAAGCCAAAGGGTTTTAGATGGAATGTCCACCGATGGCCTAAGTTGCTTTAAAGCCTGCCAAAAAGCAGGAGTGGCAAATAGCACTTTTATGCGATGGCTGGATGCTGACCCTAAATTAGCGGAGAGATACGCACGAGCCAGAGAAGACTTGATCGAGCGAATCGCCCATGAAACCATGCAGATTGCTGACCAAGACGTTGGCACTACGAACGATGGCAAGAAAGATTGGATGGCGGTGCAGAAGCAACGGCTTCAGGTTGATACCCGCAAGTGGCTACTGTCCAAATTAGCCCCGAAACGCTACGGTGACAAACTAGAACTGTCTGGCGACCCTGCCAGCCCTTTCATTCAGCGCATTGAGCGTGTTGTTGTTAAATGACAACTTTGCAAATTGAGACCCCACAGTGGGCGCTTCCCCTGTTGGAGTCATCTAGATACAAAGGCGCATGGGGTGGGCGTGGCTCTGGCAAATCCCATATGTTTGCCGAGTTAATGATTGAGATGCATATCATTGACCAAAAGCGCAGAAGCGTTTGTGTCCGTGAAATCCAGAAATCCCTGAACCAATCGGTCAAGCGGCTGCTGGAGACCAAGATCGAGGCCATGAATGCAGGGGCTTACTTTGAAGTCCAAGATGCGGTCATCAAGTCCAAAAAGGGCGATGGGGCAATTATCTTTCAGGGTATGCAGAACCACACCGCAGACTCGATTAAGTCGCTAGAAGGCTACGATTGTGCTTGGGTTGAAGAAGCCCAAAGTCTGAGCCAAACTAGCCTAGACTTACTGAGACCAACAATCCGCAAGCCAAACAGCGAGTTATGGTTTACATGGAATCCAAGGCAGCAATCTGACCCTGTGGATTTTCTACTGCGTGGGCCAGAGCCACCAGCCAGCGCAACGGTTATCAAGGTCAACTTTGGTGAAAATCCGTGGTTTCCCGATGTTTTACGGGAAGAAATGGAGTACGACAAAAGGCGTGACATTGATAAGTATCAGCACGTTTGGATGGGTCAGTATCTGCAAAACAGCAACAGCAGAGTATTCAGGAACTGGAAAATTGACGACTTTGATGCACCGCCAGATGCAATCCATCGCCTTGGTGCGGATTGGGGCTTCTCAGTTGACCCGACAGTTTTGGTGCGCTGTCACATAATTGGGCGCACCCTTTACATTGATTACGAAGCCTATATGGTGGGATGTGAGATCATCAACACCCCTGAGTTATTCATGCAAGTTCCAGAGGCTGAGAAGTGGCCTATCGTGGCAGACTCAGCCAGGCCAGAAACCATCAGCCACATGAAGCGCAACGGCTTCCCAAAGATCATGACTGCAATCAAAGGCCCAAAGTCAGTAGAGGAAGGCATTGAGTTTTTGAAAAACTACGACATTGTTGTTCACCCTCGTTGCATCCACACAATTGACGAGTTGAGCCTGTACAGTTATAAATCAGACCCATTGACAGGTAGAATTCTGCCCATGCTTGAGGACAAAAAGAATCACGTTATTGATGCTTTGCGATATGCGTGTGAGGGCATCAGGCGGTCAGCGGTCACAAAATCGGCTACATTTACACCATTGCCCAATGTCAAACGCTGGTAGATAATCGCCCCAAAAGGACAAATATGGCACGAATACCCAACGACCAACGCCTTGCAAATTTACACGCTGAAGCACTGCGGCAGTTCAATGATATACAAACTGCGCTGCGGGATGAGCGTCTGCAATGCCTACAAGACAGGCGTTTTTACTCGTTATGCGGTGCTCAGTGGGAAGGCCCACTCTACGATCAATACGAAAACAAACCCAAGTTTGAGGTCAACAAAATCATGTTGGCGGTCATTCGCATCGTTAACGAATACCGAAATAACCGTATCACCGTTGACTATGTGAGCAAAGACGGGACAGAGAACGACAAACTGGCAGAAGTCTGCGATGGCCTATACCGTGCTGACGAACAAGCATCTGTGGCTGATGAGGCTTACGACAATGCGTTTGAGGAAGCTGTTGGCGGTGGCATTGGTGCATGGCGTTTGCGTACTGTCTACGAAGATGAGGAAGACCCAGAGAATGAGCGCCAGCGCATCAGATTCGAGCCAATCTTTGATGCCGACTCAAGCGTGTTCTTTGACCTGAACGCCAAGCGGCAAGACAAGTCAGATGCCAAATATGCTTTTGTGGTCAACAGTATGACCCGTGAAAGCTACAAAGAAATCTACAACGATGACCCAACTGATTGGCCTAAGATAATTCACCAATACGAATTTGATTGGGCAACCCCTGATGTCGTGTTTGTGGCTGAATACTATAAGGTTGAAGAAAAAACCGAGGTAATCCGCATATTTGAAGCCATTGATGGCACAGAGGAACGCTACACAGCCGCAGACTTTGCAGACGATGAAATGCTAGAAGAAACCCTGATGGCTGTCGGCACAAGGGAAGTTCGT